>NZ_PSUC01000056.1:0-21897 GCF_002931635.1 Rathayibacter sp. AY2B7
TGACCGCCGGCATCCGCAGCCGCCTGCCCTTCGATCTGCAGGAGAGCGTCGGGCAGACGCCGTTCGACGGCACTCGCGCGGTCGTCTACGAGTACCTCGAGGGAGATCGCGTCCTCATCGACGACGTGGCCGCGCAGAGCGGGCTCGCGGACTCGATCGGCCGGGCCATCGGGGCGATCCACTCGCTCCCGGTGTCGTTCGTCCAGGAGGCGGGCCTGCCGATCGCGACCGCGCGCGACAGCGTGAACGAGACGGTCGCGGTGATCGAGCGCGCGGCCGACACCGGCCACGTCCCGGCGGCGCTCGTCGCGCGCTGGGAGTCGGCCTCCTCCGACGAGGCGCTCTGGCAGTTCGACCCGACCGTGGTGAACGGCTCGATGACCGCCGACTCCTTCCTCCGCTCGGGCGACGTCGTCGCGGCCGTGCTCGGCTGGGCGGCGCTGCGGGTCGGCGACCCGGCGCGCGACCTGCACTGGCTGCTGAGCGCCCCGGGCTCGGAGACGGCGCTCTCCGCCTACTCCCGGATGCGCGCGGGAGCAGTGGACCGCACGATCCGCCAGCGCGCCCAGCTCTACGCCGAGCTCGAGCTCGCCCGCTGGCTGCTGCACGGCACCGAGACCGACGACTCCGCCATCGTGGACGACGCGGTCGCCATGCTGGACACGCTGGTCGACAGCGTGCTCGGCGACCTCTCCGCGCCCCTCTCGACCGACACCGGCCCGGTGCTGGCGGTCTCGGAGGTCGAGGAGCTGCTCAACCGCACGCCGGGAGCCCGCACGGGCTCCTCCGCTCACGGCCGCGGGCTCGCTCCCGTCGCCGAGGAGAGCGACTCCGCGAGCTCGCGCTCGGAGTAGAACCGCTCGGGCCGCAGCACGAGGTCGTCGGCGACGAAGTAGAACACGGCGTCGACGCTCTCGAGCGGCACCCCCCGCCAGCGCGAGTAGGCGAGCCGGTACAGCGCGAGCTGGAACTGCTTGAGCTCGAGGTCGGCAGCGTCCTTCGGCGCTCGCCCGGTCTTTCAGTCGACGATCTGCACGCCGTCCTCCGTCGGGTACACCGCGTCGAGCTTGCGGACGACGACGTGGCCGGCGAGCTGGAGGTGGATCTCGATCTCGACCGCCTCCGGGCGCCGGTCGGCCCACTCCGAGCGCTCGAACGTGGCGATCAGGGCGTCGAGCCGCTCCTGCTCGACGGACGCGGGGCCGGCGTCGTCGAGCTCGTCGGGGAAGGTGTCGACCGCCTCCGCCCCGCCCTGGACGCCGAAGCGGTTCTCGACCCAGGAGTGGAAGGTCGTGCCGAGCCGGGTCTGCCGGTAGGGGCGCTCCGGCATCGGCCGGCGCAGCTGCGCGGCGACCTCGTCCGGAGTGCTGACGATGTCCTTGAACCGGGAGGCGGGGATGCGGGTGGGCAGCGGCGTGCGCTCGCCCCCGGCCAGCCGCACCGCCCGCTCGGCGAGCAGCAGGCGGATGTCGTCGCCGCGCGCTCCGAGCAGAGCGGGCTCGGCGCTGCGGACCCGGGCGGCGGCGGCGCGGACCCGGTCGCCGCGGGAGCCGACCGGCTCGTGGGGCCAGCCGAACGTGCGCGGGGCCCGCTCGACCGGGTTCTCCTCGCTCGCGGGCTCCGCCGGCACCCGCGGGATCGTGCCGGCCTCCTCGAGGTCGCGGAGGAAGACGCCCGGTCCGCGCGGCTTGGCCTGGCCGGCCCACCACGAGCCGCTGAGCAGGAGGTGGTGACGCGCCCGCGTGACGGCCACGTAGGCGAGACGCCGCTCCTCCGCCTCGTTGCGCTCGCGGAGGGTGTCGCCGAACGCTCCGATCGCGTCGACGACCTCCTTCTGCGTGCTGCAGCCGCGCCAGGCGAGATCGGGGAGCTCGGCGGCGTCGCCGCGGAACGCGTAGGGCATCGCGCCCAGTCTGACCCACCCGCGGAAGCCCTCGACCGGCGTGCCGGGGAGCTCGCCGTCGACCATCCGCGGGACGGCGACGAGGTCCCACTCCAGACCCTTGGAGCCGTGGATCGTCAGCAGCTGCACCGTCCCCGGTTCCGGGTCCTCCGGTCGCGGGGCCAGGCCGTCGCGCTTGTCCGCGAGGACGAGCCAGCGGAGGAATCCGCGGAGGGAGGAGCCGGTGCCGGCGCCGCGGTCGTCCGTCTGCAGGTACCCCGCCACCGCCTCGCGGAAGGCCTCGAGGTTGGCGCGGCCGTCCCCGCGCGACTCGTTCGCCTCGACCTCGATGTCCAGGCCCAGCTCCTGCTCGACCAGGGTGACGAAGTCGAGGAGGTCGAGCCCGGCCCGGGCGCGCAGCCGGGCGAACAGGGTGCCCGCCTCGTGCAGGCGCCGCAGGCCCTCGGCGCTGAACCCGCCGAGCGCGGAGTGGTCGATCCGCCCGTCGTCGCCGGGGCGGCGCGCCGCGATGAAGTCGAGGGCCTCGACGATCGAGCCGCCCTCGCCCTCGGTGACGGACGCGCGCATCCGCTCGCGCACCTCCTCCGGGAGCAGCCGGTGGGCGTGGTCGCGCGCCGCGAGCCACGAGGCGAGGTCGCGCAGCGCCTTGAGGTCGCGGACGTCCAGATGCCAGCGGTCGCCGGCAGGGTGGCGGACAAGCTCGATGCCGGCGACCGGGTCCTCGACCACGGTGAGCGCGGCGACGAGGTCGGCGATCTCGGGCTGCCGCAGCAGGCCCCCGATGCCGAGGATGTGGTACCGGACGCCGTGCTTCGCCAGCGCGGCGGCGAAGCGGTCCATGTGCGCGCGCACCCGGAAGAGCACCGCGGCCGACGGTGGCTCGGCGTTCTCGCGCAGTTGCCCGGCGAACCAGGCGGCGACGTCGTCCGCCTCCTCCTCGATCGTCTCGGGGAAGGTGAGCTCGACCGCGTGCTCGGAGGCCTGAGGCCCCGCGCTCAGCGTGTCGACCGCGACCGCGCTCCCCGCCGACAGCGGCTCCACGATCGCGTTCGCGGCGGTCAGCACGCGGCGGCCGTTGCGCCAGCTCGTGCTGAGGGAGAAGCGGCCCGCTCCCCCGAAATCGGTGCCGAAGCGGCCGAGCCCCTCGGCGCTCGCACCGCGCCAGCCGTAGATCGACTGGAGCGGGTCGCCCAGGACCCTCACTCTCTGGCCGGCGGAGCGCCGCGACAGGCGGCGCGTCTGCAGCACGGAGGTGTCCTGGTACTCGTCGAGGAGCACCACCCGGTACCTCGCGCGGTGCTCGTCCACGATCCGCGGCACCCGGTCGACGATCCGCAGCGCGAGGGCCACCTGGTCCGAGAACTCGACGAAGCCGCGCTCGGCCTTCGCCTCCTGGAACCGCTCGGCGAGCGCCGTCAGCACCGGCAGCGCGCCCACGGCCTGCAGCGCCTTCTCGAGCTCGCGGTAGAGCCCCGAGCCTCTGCCTCCGCGCGGCAGCTCGCCCAGGCGTAGGAAGGCCGCGGCGAACGCGGCGACCGCGGCCGGATCGGCGAGGTTGTCGGCGAGGTCGTGCGCGAGCGAGACGACGAGGTCGGTCAGCCGGTCGATGCCCGCCTCCACCTCGAGGATGCGCGGATCGGCCGTGTCGGCCACGACTCCCCGCGCGAGATGCCAGGCGGAGGCCTCGGAGAGCACGGTCGCATCCCCCTCGCGGCCGATCAGGGCTGCGTTGTCGCGGAAGATCGTGTTCGCGAAGGCGTTGTAGGTCGAGACGGTGGCGGCCTCGAACGGGTCGGGCGCCGACTGCCCGGGCGCGAGCGGGAGCAGGCCCGCCGCGCCGAGCTGGTCGATCCTCCGCCCGATGCGCTCGCCGAGCTCGGCCGCCGCCTTGCGGGTGAAGGTGAGGCCGAGCACCTCCGACGGCGCCGCGTGGCCGTTCGCGAGGAGCCAGAGGACGCGGTTCGCCATCGTCTCGGTCTTGCCGCTGCCGGCACCGGCGACCACCAGGGCAGGCTCGAGCGGCGCCTCGATGACGGCGCGCTGCTCGGCGGTGGGCGGGCGCAGGTCGAGGCGCTCGGCGATGGTCAGGGCGTCGATCACGGCAGCTCCTCCTCGGAGACGGCGGAGGGGTCGGGGTCGGCGGGGCCGGAAGGATCGGCCGGCGCATCGGGACCCGGCTCCTCGGAGTCCTCCAGGTCCTCTGTCTCGTCGGCCTCGTCGATCGCCAGGAGTCCGTCCCCCGGGACCTCGGGCACCGCGTGGATGCGGTACCGCAGGGCGTCGCCGGGGGAGAACGGGGTCGCGTCGAGCAGGCCCGAGAAGCCCGCCGCCGCCATGCCCAGGGCCGCGGCGCGGACGCGATCGCGCAGCCGCTCCAGCTCCTCCTCGCCGAAGCGCTCCTGGACCACCTCGCGGTACGGCTTCCCGCGCACGCCCGTCGCCACGAAGAGCAGCTTCGCGCCTCCCCCGTCGGCCGGGTCGGCCGCCTCGATCGCCCCTTCGGCGACGGCGAGCTGATAGCTGCCCAGCTGCGCGTGCTCGGCGATGTCGTCCTTGCGGGGGGTGCTGCGGCCCGTCTTGAGATCGACGATCGTGACGGAGCCGTCGGCCGCGCGCTCGACGCGGTCGATCGAGCCCCGCACCCGGGCGGGCGGGACGTCGAGCTCGAACTGCTGCTCGCGGCCGAGCACCACGCCTCCCCCGCGCTCGAAGTCGGCGAGGTAGCCCGCGAGGCCGTCGATCAGCCGCCGTGTGACGCGCTTCTGCCGCTCCCCCAGCCAGGGCGACTCGAAGACCAGCTCGGGCCACCGCGACTCGAGAGCCGCCCACAGCTCCTGCGGATCGGGCCGCTCGGCGTTCTCGAGGACCCAGTGCACGAGGGTGCCGACCCCCATCGCCGTGCTCGTCGTGGAGCCGGAGACGGCGTCGACGAACCAGTCCAGAGGGGACCGCTCGAAGGCCTCGAGGCGGCTCGGGGAGACGGAGACGGGACGCTCGGGGTCGCCGACGTCGAAGAGGGGCTCCGTGGTCGAGGGCTCGAGCACCCCGGACCAGGAGGAGGGGTCGGCGCCGGGGACCTCCGCGAGCGCCAGGGCGCTGAGCCCCCGGATGGCGGCGGGAGCCTCGGCCGAGTCCGGTGTGGTGGCGGTCCGGCGCAGCGCCGCCACCGCCCAGCCCAGCGTGAGCGGCACCGCGGCGGCCGAAGCGAGCCGCGGCGCCTCCGGCGGGGTGAGCCGGAAGAAGAGGGAGGGCGTCTCGTCCTCGCCCGCGACGGCGCTGAGCACCAGCTGCCGCCGGGCGCGGGAGGCGGCCAGGGCGAACATCCGGAGCTCGTCGTCGAGAGTGGCCTTGCGGGCGTCGAGCGGCAGTCCGCCCTCGCCGCGGGCGTGCCGCAGCAGGCCGTCCGGATCGAGCAGCGAGCCGCGCTGGCGGAGGTTGGGCCAGACGCCGTCCTGCAGCCGCGCCACCACCACGACGTCGAACTCCAGGCCGACGACCGAGGAGGGCGTGCCGATGAGGACCGCGTCCTCGACGGAGCGCGGAGCGAGAGTGTCCTCGGGCACCTCCGCCTCGAGGATCTCGGTGACGAAGCCGATCGCGGAATGCCCGGTCGCCCGCTCCACGAACCGGCGCGCGGCGCTGAAGAGGGCGACCACGCCGTCGAGGTTGCGGTTGGCCTCGGCGGCGGTCAGGCCGGTACCGAGGGCGAGCTCGCGCCAGGAGGACGCGACGCGGCTGGACTCCCACGCCGACCACAGGAGCTCCTCGATCGAGCCCCCCTCCTCGTGCAGGCGGCGGACCCGGTCGATCGTCACGGCCAGCCGCTCGGCCTGCCGGGCGGGAGCGGAGTCGATGGTCGCGAATCGGCCGGGCGCGGCGAGGGCCTCGACCAGCAGCGGGTCGCTCGCGCGGATGCCGCCGCCGGCCAGCTCCTCCGCCCGGAGTGCGAGCCGGAGCCGGCGCAGCCCCAGCCGGTCGACCCCGCCGAACGGGCCGAGCAGCAGCTCCGCCGCGAGCTCCGCGTCCAGGGGCCCCTCGCCGATCGCGACGCCGACCAGCACGAGCAGCGCCCGGGCCGCGTGATCGTCGCGCAGCGCCCGTCCGGCGAGCACGGAGCGGGTCGGCACCTCCGCCACCGCGAGCGCCTTCACCAGCGGCTGGACCGCGGCTCCGGAGCGGACGACGACCGCCATCCGCCGCCACGGCACTCCGTCGCGCAGCCGCCGCTCGCGCAGCAGCCGCGCCATCGTCGCCGCCTCGCGCGCCGCCGTCGGGGCGTGCAGCACCAGGACGGGCGCCGGGCCCGCCTCGGGGGCCGGAGCCGCGACCGCCGCCCGCTGCCGGCCGCCCGCCGCGGTGCCGATCCGCCCGGTGGCCGCCGACCCGACCGCCCGCAGCGCGGCCGAGTGGCGGTGCACCCGAGCGAGCACCAGCGTCTCGACGTCGGACGCGCCGATGCTCGCGGCGAACCGGCCGAGCGTGTCGGAGGCCGCGCCGCGGTAGGCGCTGGTCGCCACGTCCGGGTCGCCCAGCGCGATCACGGTCACCCCGCGCTCCGTCAGCGCCCGCAGCAGCACGAGCGTCGACTCGCTCGCCTCCTGGAGGTCGTCGACGACGACGAGGCGCAGCGCGTCGATCCGCTCGCCGCCCTCGCCGGCGCGGTTTGCCTCGGCCGCATAGGCCGCGAACTCCGCCGCGTCCAGGCGGGTCCCCGCCTGGGGCGCCATCCACTCGACCACCTCGCGCAGCTCGTCGAGCACGTCAGCCGCCGCGCTCCACTCGCCGCGCTCGGCGTCGACCCCGAGGGCGCGGATCGCGTCCGAGTCGAGCCCGTGCTCGGTCGCCCGCATCCCGAACTCGCGGAGCTCGGTCCGGAAGGTCCGCAGCCGCAGCACCTCGGGGCTGAACTCCTCCGGCCACCGCGGGCCGGTCCCCTCCTCGAGGTGGCCCTCGACGAGCTCCGACAGGAGTGCGTCCTGCTCGCCGCCGGTCAGGAGGGTCGGCCGCTCGAGGCCGCGCTCCTTGGCGGAGGAGGTGACCGCCTCGAACGCGAGTGAGGTCGCGGTCCGGGCGAGCGGGCCCCGGGTCGGCACTCCCAGCCGCAGGGCGAGCACGTCGCGCAGGGCGGTGGCGGCGGTGCGGCTGGCCGCGAGCACCACGACCGACTCGGGCGGGTACCCCCGCTCGAGGACGCGCTCGGCGACCAGCTCGACGACCGTCGTGGTCTTGCCCGTCCCCGGCGCCCCGAGCACGGCGGCGCTGCGGCCCTCGGGCAGCGCGAGCACCGCGCGCTGGGAGTCGTCCAGCACGACCGCGGGCTCGCCCGGGAGCGCCTCGCCGACGGAGGCTGCGGTGGAGGGAGCGGGGGTCGCGGGAGCGGTCACACGACCACGGTAGCCACCGGGTCCGACACTCCCGCCCGTCCCCGCCTGGAGCCCGCTCCGCCCGCTCCGCTCACCGCGAAACCGGCGCGGCCGTCCGAGCGCGGTCCCGTATCCTGACACCCTCGTCCCCTCCCGAAAGGCACTGCTGGTGGAAATCCGTATTGGAATGGTCAACACCCCGCGCGAGCTCAACTTCGAGTCGTCGATGTCCGTGACCGAGGTCGAGAAGACGGTGACCACCCCGCTCGAGGCCGGCACCGCCGTCCTCCCCCTCCGCGACGAGAAGGGCAAGATCTACATCGTCTCAACCGCCAACATCGCCTTCGTCGAGGTCGGCTCCGAGGAGTCGCGCCGCGTCGGCTTCGTCGCCTAGAGCGTCCCGGGCGGACACGTCGTGGAGCTCCTCTTCATCACCCTGTTCGGGGTCCTGATCGGTCTCGCCGCGCGCTACGGGCTGCCGCACCGGCACCTGCACGGCTCCGTGCTGGTCCCGGCGATCGGCGGCCTCGTCGCCGCGGTCGTCTGGGTCGCACTGACCTGGGCGGGCCTGCCGTGGGACGGCGGCCTGATCTGGGTCCTGTCCCTCGTCGCGACCGCCGTGGTCGTCGTCCCGGTCGGCCTCTCGCTCGGGCGCAGCCGCGCCCGCCGCGACGAGGCCTCCCTGCAGGCGATGCTCTCGGGACGCGTCGCCCCCTGATCCGAGCCGGAGGCGCGGGAGTCCTCGGACTTCCGCGCCTCCGTCGTTCCCGGCGTCCGGCGCAGCGACGCGCCGGGGACGGTCAGGCCGTGAGACCCAGCGCGTCCATCCGGCGCGTGTGCGAGGCGATGAGCTCGGTGAACACGGGCTCGATCCGCGACTCGTCGGAGTCGTGGTTGCCCGACCCCATCAGCGCGGAGCGCGCCACGAGGAGGGTGTCGCCCACCAGGCGGCGGCCCCAGACGGCCAGGCGCGAGCCCAGGCGCTCGTCCGCGGCGATCTCGCGGCGGAGGATCGCGATCACGCCGTCGACGCCCGTGTCCGCGCCGAGCGTCTGCGCGATGCGCGGCCCCACGTCGGTGGGCAGCCCGCCGGTGAGGCGGATGAAGAAGTCGTCGAGCAGGCCCGCCGTGATGTACGCCGAGAGCAGCGTCTCGTGGAGGTCCGCACCGCGGGTGAGCCGCTCGAAGGTGTCGATCGCGGGGCGGAACGGAGTCATGGCCTCGCCGGGCTCCACGTCGCGGCGGCGCAGCTCGGCGACGACCGCGTGGTGCTTCGCGAGCGCCGTGCCGGCGGCGGAGGAGATGGCCTCCTTGTCCGCGAGGTCGTCGGTCTCGGCGACGGCGCGCGCCAGCACCTCGAACACCGCGAGCTGGAGGTAGGCGACCTGGCCGAGGTAGGGCAGCACCTCGGGGGTGAGGTCGGCGAGGTCGACGCGGTCGCGCTTCTGGCTCGACTCCCCGCGGGGCGTCAGGCGGGGCACCTCGAGCAGGGGACGTCGACGTCGGAACCAGGCAGCCATTTCCTCAGCATAGGGCGCCGGAGGAGCAGGGTTCCGGGGCCGGCGGGGCCGGGAGCAGTAGACTCGCCGGGACGTCACCGGCGCTGGATCGGTGACCCTGCGCCCGGAGTCGTACAGGGGCGTAGACCGTTCGACACGACAGGCGCTTCACTCCGTGACTTTCTCCGATCTGAACATCGACGACGACATCGTCGCCGCACTCGCCGCCAAGGGCATCCTCGAGCCGTTCCCCATCCAGGAGCAGACGATCCCCTTGGCCCTGCAGAAGCAGGACATCATCGGCCAGGCCAAGACCGGCACCGGCAAGACCTTCGGCTTCGGCCTCCCCCTCATCCAGGCCCTCGGCACCGACCCGGAGCCGGGCGTCAAGGCGCGCATCGTCGTCCCGACCAGCGAGCTCGCCGTGCAGGTCACCGCGCACATCGACCTGGCCGCCTCCAACGGGCCGACCAAGATCCTCTCGATCTACGGCTGCAAGGCCTACGAGGGCCAGATCGAGCAGCTGAAGGCCGGCGCGCAGATCGTCGTCGGCACGCCCGGCCGGCTCCTCGACCTCGCCGGGCAGCGCCTGCTCTCCCTCGCCAACGTGCAGGTGATGGTCCTCGACGAGGCCGACAAGATGCTCGACCTGGGCTTCCTCTCGGACATCGAGAAGCTGTTCGCGCAGACGCCGCCCACCCGCCACACCATGCTCTTCTCGGCGACGATGCCGGGCGCGATCGTCGCGCTCGCGCGCCGCTTCATGAACAAGACCATCCACATCCGCGCAACCAACCCCGACGAGAGCATTACCCAGGCGAACATCAAGCACATCGTCTACCGGGCGCACTCGCTCGACAAGGACGAGGTCATCGCGCGCATCCTGCAGTCCGAGGGCCGCGGCAAGACCGTCATCTTCACCCGCACGAAGCGCGCCGCGGCCCGCATCGTCGAGGAGCTCAACGACCGCGGCTTCAACGCGGCGGCCGTGCACGGAGACCTCAACCAGGAGCAGCGCGAGCGCGCGATGGCGGCGTTCAAGGCCGGCAAGAAGGACATCCTGATCGCCACCGACGTCGCCGCGCGCGGCATCGACGTGAACGACGTCACCCACGTGATCAACCACACGATCCCGGACGACGACCAGACCTACCTGCACCGCGTCGGCCGCACCGGGCGCGCGGGCAAGACCGGCATCGCGGTGACCTTCGTCGACTGGGAGGACCTGCACAAGTGGGCCCTCATCAACCGGGCGCTGGAGTTCGGCCAGCCCGACCCGGTCGAGACCTACTCGTCGTCGCCGCACCTCTACACCGACCTCGACATCCCCGCGGGGACCAAGGGACGGCTGAAGCCGACCCCGATCCCCGCCGAGGCGAAGGCCGACGCGCGCCCGGACCGGGGCGAGCGCTCCGACCGCGGCGAGCGCTCCGAGCGGGGCGACCGGCCGCCGCGTCGCCGCACCCGCTCCGACTCCGCCGACTCGACCGCTCCGCAGCAGACCGGCCCCGCTCCCTCGAGCGAGAGCAAGGAGCACCACGACGGCAACAGCGAGCCGCGCCGCCGCACCCGGTCGCGCCGCCGCTCGCCGCGCCCCGACGCGCAGGCCTGAGCCTCCGCGCCCCGAGCCCGTCCCCCCGCGATCCGTCGCGGGAGGGCGGGCTCCCGGCGTCTCAGCGGCTCTCCCGCGACTCAGCGGTGTCCCCACGCGACTCAGCGGCTCTCCGCCCCTCAGCGGTCACGGTGATCCGGCGGCTCTCCGCCTGCCAGCGGCTCTCCGCGACTCAGCGGGCGGAGGAGCGGATCGCGTCGACGGTCGCGCGCGCGGTCGTGTTCTCGCCCAGGCGGTTGGGCTTGCCCGTGCCGTGGTAGTCGCTCGAGCCCGTGGTGACGAGCGAGTACTGCTCGGCGAGCTCGCGCAGGCGGCGCTTGCCGTCGGCCGTGTTCTCGCGGTGCTCGACCTCGAGGCCGAACAGGCCGGCGTCGACGAGCTGCGGGAGGATCGACTCGACCGCGATCCCGCGGGCGCTCGCGGCCGGGTGCGCGATGACCGGGACCCCGCCCGCCGCGCGGAGGCGATCGTCACCGCGATCGCGGCCGACTACGACCTCACCTGGGACGACGTCCTCGCCCAGACCAGCCCGGGCACGACCATCGGGCGTCCGCACATCGCCGACGCGCTCGTCGCCCGCGGCCTGGCCACCGACCGCTCCGCGGCCTTCGCGGGGATCCTCGACTGGCGCGGCGGCTACTACCGCCCGCACTACGCGCCCGACCCGGTCGACGCCGTGCGCCTGGTCCGCGCGGCGGGCGGGGTCCCGGTCATCGCGCACCCGGCCGCGAGCGCCCGCGGGATCGCGGTCGAGTCGATCCTCCCGCAGCTCGTCGACGCCGGCCTGTTCGGCCTCGAGGTCGAGCACCGCGAGAACACGGCCGACGGCAAGCGCCGCCTGCGCGAGCTCGCCGAGCAGTACTCGCTCGTCACCACGGGCTCGAGCGACTACCACGGCACGGGCAAGCCCAACCGCCTGGGCGAGAACACGACCGCGCGCGCGACCGTCGACGCGATCCGCTCCTCCGCCCGCTGAGTCGCGGAGAGCCGCTGGCAGGCGGAGAGCCGCCGGATCACCGTGACCGCTGAGGGGCGGAGAGCCGCTGAGTCGCGTGGGGACACCGCTGAGTCGCGGGAGAGCCGCTGAGACGCCGGGAGCCCGCCCTCCCGCGACGGATCGCGGGGGGACGGGCTCGGGGCGCGGAGGCTCAGGCCTGCGCGTCGGGGCGCGGCGAGCGGCGGCGCGACCGGGTGCGGCGGCGCGGCTCGCTGTTGCCGTCGTGGTGCTCCTTGCTCTCGCTCGAGGGAGCGGGGCCGGTCTGCTGCGGAGCGGTCGAGTCGGCGGAGTCGGAGCGGGTGCGGCGACGCGGCGGCCGGTCGCCCCGCTCGGAGCGCTCGCCGCGGTCGGAGCGCTCGCCCCGGTCCGGGCGCGCGTCGGCCTTCGCCTCGGCGGGGATCGGGGTCGGCTTCAGCCGTCCCTTGGTCCCCGCGGGGATGTCGAGGTCGGTGTAGAGGTGCGGCGACGACGAGTAGGTCTCGACCGGGTCGGGCTGGCCGAACTCCAGCGCCCGGTTGATGAGGGCCCACTTGTGCAGGTCCTCCCAGTCGACGAAGGTCACCGCGATGCCGGTCTTGCCCGCGCGCCCGGTGCGGCCGACGCGGTGCAGGTAGGTCTGGTCGTCGTCCGGGATCGTGTGGTTGATCACGTGGGTGACGTCGTTCACGTCGATGCCGCGCGCGGCGACGTCGGTGGCGATCAGGATGTCCTTCTTGCCGGCCTTGAACGCCGCCATCGCGCGCTCGCGCTGCTCCTGGTTGAGGTCTCCGTGCACGGCCGCCGCGTTGAAGCCGCGGTCGTTGAGCTCCTCGACGATGCGGGCCGCGGCGCGCTTCGTGCGGGTGAAGATGACGGTCTTGCCGCGGCCCTCGGACTGCAGGATGCGCGCGATGACCTCGTCCTTGTCGAGCGAGTGCGCCCGGTAGACGATGTGCTTGATGTTCGCCTGCGTGATGCCCTCGTCGGGGTCGGTCGCGCGGATGTGGATGGGCTTGGTCATGAAGCGGCGCGCGAGCGCGACGATCGCGCCCGGCATCGTCGCCGAGAAGAGCATGGTGTGGCGGGTGGGCGGCGTCTGCGCGAACAGCTTCTCGATGTCCGAGAGGAAGCCCAGGTCGAGCATCTTGTCGGCCTCGTCGAGGACCATCACCTGCACGTTGGCGAGGGAGAGCAGGCGCTGCCCGGCGAGGTCGAGGAGCCGGCCGGGCGTGCCGACGACGATCTGCGCGCCGGCCTTCAGCTGCTCGATCTGGCCCTCGTAGGCCTTGCCGCCGTAGATCGAGACGATCTTGGTCGGCCGGTTGGAGGCGGCCAGCTCGATGTCCTCGGTGACCTGCACGGCGAGCTCGCGGGTCGGGACGACGATGAGCGCCTTGACGCCCGGCTCCGGGTCGGTGCCGAGGGCCTGGATGAGGGGGAGGCCGAAGCCGAAGGTCTTGCCGGTGCCGGTCTTGGCCTGGCCGATGATGTCCTGCTTCTGCAGGGCCAAGGGGATCGTCTGCTCCTGGATGGGGAACGGCTCGAGGATGCCCTTGGCGGCGAGTGCGGCGACGATGTCGTCGTCGATGTTCAGATCGGAGAAAGTCACGGAGTGAAGCGCCTGTCGTGTCGAACGGTCTACGCCCCTGTACGACTCCGGGCGCAGGGTCACCGATCCAGCGCCCGTCCCGGCGAGTCTACTGCTACCGGCCCCGCCGGCCCCGGAACCCTGCTCCTCCGGCGCCCTATGCTGAGGAAATGGCTGCCTGGTTCCGACGTCGACGTCCCCTGCTCGAGGTGCCCCGCCTGACGCCCCGCGGGGAGTCGAGCCAGAAGCGCGACCGCGTCGACCTCGCCGACCTCACCCCCGAGGTGCTGCCCTACCTCGGCCAGGTCGCCTACCTCCAGCTCGCGGTGTTCGAGGTGCTGGCGCGCGCCGTCGCCGAGACCGACGACCTCGCGGACAAGGAGGCCATCTCCTCCGCCGCCGGCACGGCGCTCGCGAAGCACCACGCGGTCGTCGCCGAGCTGCGCCGCCGCGACGTGGAGCCCGGCGAGGCCATGACTACGTTCCGCCCCGCGATCGACACCTTCGAGCGGCTCACCCGCGGTGCGGACCTCCACGAGACGCTGCTCTCGGCGTACATCACGGCGGGCCTGCTCGACGACTTCTTCATCCGCCTCACCGGCGGGCTGCCCACCGACGTGGGGCCGCGCATCGCGCAGACGCTCGGCGCGGACACGGGCGTCGACGGCGTGATCGCGATCCTCCGCCGCGAGATCGCCGCGGACGAGCGCCTGGGCTCGCGCCTGGCCGTCTGGGGCCGCCGCCTGGTGGGCGACACCCTCCTCGTGGCGCGCTCCGCGCTGATGGGGTCGGGCAACCACGACTCCGACGAGTCGCGGATCGAGCCGGTGTTCACCGAGCTCATCGCCTCGCACACGCGCCGGATGGACGCGCTGGGTCTCACGGCCTGACCGTCCCCGGCGCGTCGCTGCGCCGGACGCCGGGAACGACGGAGGCGCGGAAGTCCGAGGACTCCCGCGCCTCCGGCTCGGATCAGGGGGCGACGCGTCCCGAGAGCATCGCCTGCAGGGAGGCCTCGTCGCGGCGGGCGCGGCTGCGCCCGAGCGAGAGGCCGACCGGGACGACGACCACGGCGGTCGCGACGAGGGACAGGACCCAGATCAGGCCGCCGTCCCACGGCAGGCCCGCCCAGGTCAGTGCGACCCAGACGACCGCGGCGACGAGGCCGCCGATCGCCGGGACCAGCACGGAGCCGTGCAGGTGCCGGTGCGGCAGCCCGTAGCGCGCGGCGAGACCGATCAGGACCCCGAACAGGGTGATGAAGAGGAGCTCCACGACGTGTCCGCCCGGGACGCTCTAGGCGACGAAGCCGACGCGGCGCGACTCCTCGGAGCCGACCTCGACGAAGGCGATGGTGGCGGTCGGGACGATGTAGATCTTGCCCTTCTCGTCGCGGAGGCGGAGGACGGCGGTGCCGGCCTCGAGCGCGGTGGTCACCGTCTTCTCGACCTCGGTCACGGACATCGACGACTCGAAGTTGAG
Organism: Rathayibacter sp. AY2B7; assembly: GCF_002931635.1. Classification (NCBI taxonomy): domain Bacteria; kingdom Bacillati; phylum Actinomycetota; class Actinomycetes; order Micrococcales; family Microbacteriaceae; genus Rathayibacter; species Rathayibacter sp. AY2B7. The sequence goes on from NZ_PSUC01000056.1 coordinate 14,424, forward strand.
CTCGCGCGGGGTGTTGACCATTCCAATACGGATTTCCACCAGCAGTGCCTTTCGGGAGGGGACGAGGGTGTCAGGATACGGGACCGCGCTCGGACGGCCGCGCCGGTTTCGCGGTGAGCGGAGCGGGCGGAGCGGGCTCCAGGCGGGGACGGGCGGGAGTGTCGGACCCGGTGGCTACCGTGGTCGTGTGACCGCTCCCGCGACCCCCGCTCCCTCCACCGCAGCCTCCGTCGGCGAGGCGCTCCCGGGCGAGCCCGCGGTCGTGCTGGACGACTCCCAGCGCGCGGTGCTCGCGCTGCCCGAGGGCCGCAGCGCCGCCGTGCTCGGGGCGCCGGGGACGGGCAAGACCACGACGGTCGTCGAGCTGGTCGCCGAGCGCGTCCTCGAGCGGGGGTACCCGCCCGAGTCGGTCGTGGTGCTCGCGGCCAGCCGCACCGCCGCCACCGCCCTGCGCGACGTGCTCGCCCTGCGGCTGGGAGTGCCGACCCGGGGCCCGCTCGCCCGGACCGCGACCTCACTCGCGTTCGAGGCGGTCACCTCCTCCGCCAAGGAGCGCGGCCTCGAGCGGCCGACCCTCCTGACCGGCGGCGAGCAGGACGCACTCCTGTCGGAGCTCGTCGAGGCCCCCCTCGCGGCGGGGACCCGCCCGCGGTGGCCGGAGGAGTTCAGCCCCGAGGTGCTGCGGCTGCGGACCTTCCGGACCGAGCTCCGCGAGTTCGGGATGCGGGCGACCGAGCACGGGCTCGACTCGGACGCGATCCGCGCCCTCGGGGTCGACGCCGAGCGCGGCGAGTGGAGCGCGGCGGCTGACGTGCTCGACGAGCTGCGCGAGGTGGTCGAGTGGATGGCGCCCCAGGCGGGGACCCGCCTGGACGCGGCGGAGTTCGCGGCCTATGCGGCCGAGGCGATCCGCGCCGGCGAGGGCGGCGAGCGGATCGACGCGCTGCGCCTCGTCGTCGTCGACGACCTCCAGGAGGCGAGCGAGTCGACGCTCGTGCTGCTGCGGGCGCTGACGGAGCGCGGGGTGAGCGTGATCGCGCTGGGTGACCCGGACGTGGCGACCAGCGCCTACCGCGGCGCGGCCTCCGACACGCTCGGCCGGTTCGCCGCGAGCATCGGCGCGTCCGACGTCGAGACGCTGGTGCTCGCTCGGGTGCACCGCCACTCGGCCGCGCTGCGGGCGGTCGTGTCGGCGGCCACCGAGCGGATCGGCACCGCGGCGGCCGGCCGGCAGCGGGCGGCGGTCGCGGCTCCGGCCCCCGAGGCGGGCCCGGCGCCCGTCCTGGTGCTGCACGCCCCGACGGCGGCGCGCGAGGCGGCGACGATGGCGCGGCTGCTGCGCGAGCGGCGGCTGCGCGACGGAGTGCCGTGGCGGCGGATGGCGGTCGTCGTCCGCTCCGGAGCCGCGGTCCAGCCGCTGGTGAAGGCGCTCGCGGTGGCGGAGGTGCCGACCCGCTCCGTGCTCGCCGGACGGGCGCTGCGCGACGATCACGCGGCCCGGGCGCTGCTCGTGCTGGTCGGCGTCGCGATCGGCGAGCGGCCCCTGGACGCGGACCTCGCGGCGGAGCTGCTGCTCGGCCCGTTCGGCGGGGTCGACCGGCTGGGGCTGCGCCGGCTCCGGCTCGCACTCCGGGCGGAGGAGCTGGCCGGCGGCGGCATCCGCGCGAGCGACCCGCTGCTGGTCGAGGCCCTCGCCGCGCCCGGCCGATTCGCGACCATCGACTCCGCTCCCGCCCGGCAGGCCGAGCGGCTGGCCGTGACGATCGACCGGGTCCGCCGCCTGCACGAGGAGGGGGGCTCGATCGAGGAGCTCCTGTGGTCGGCGTGGGAGTCCAGCCGCGTCGCGTCCTCCTGGCGCGAGCTCGCCCTCGGTACCGGCCTGACCGCCGCCGAGGCCAACCGCAACCTCGACGGCGTGGTCGCCCTCTTCAGCGCCGCGCGCCGGTTCGTGGAGCGGGCGACCGGGCATTCCGCGATCGGCTTCGTCACCGAGATCCTCGAGGCGGAGGTGCCCGAGGACACTCTCGCTCCGCGCTCCGTCGAGGACGCGGTCCTCATCGGCACGCCCTCCTCGGTCGTCGGCCTGGAGTTCGACGTCGTGGTGGTGGCGCGGCTGCAGGACGGCGTCTGGCCCAACCTCCGCCAGCGCGGCTCGCTGCTCGATCCGGACGGCCTGCTGCGGCACGCCCGCGGCGAGGGCGGACTGCCGCTCGACGCCCGCAAGGCCACTCTCGACGACGAGCTACGGATGTTCGCCCTGGCCGCCTCCCGCGCCCGGCGGCAGCTGGTGCTCAGCGCCGTCGCGGGCGAGGACGAGACGCCCTCCCTCTTCTTCCGGCTCACCCCGCCGGACGCGCCGCGGCTCGATCCGGCCTCCGCGGTGCCGCTCACGCTGCGCGGGGCGGTGGCGGCGCTGCGCCGGACCGCCACCACACCGGACTCGACCGAGGCTCCCGCCGCCATCCGGGGGCTCAGCGCCCTGGCGCTCGCGGAGGTCCCCGGCGCCGACCCCTCCTCCTGGTCCGGGGTGCTCGAGCCCTCGACCACGGAGCCCCTCTTCGACGTCGGCGACCCCGAGCGTCCCGTCTCCGTCTCCCCGAGCCGCCTCGAGGCCTTCGAGCGGTCCCCTCTGGACTGGTTCGTCGACGCCGTCTCCGGCTCCACGACGAGCACGGCGATGGGGGTCGGCACCCTCGTGCACTGGGTCCTCGAGAACGCCGAGCGGCCCGATCCGCAGGAGCTGTGGGCGGCTCTCGAGTCGCGGTGGCCCGAGCTGGTCTTCGAGTCGCCCTGGCTGGGGGAGCGGCAGAAGCGCGTCACACGGCGGCTGATCGACGGCCTCGCGGGCTACCTCGCCGACTTCGAGCGCGGGGGAGGCGTGGTGCTCGGCCGCGAGCAGCAGTTCGAGCTCGACGTCCCGCCCGCCCGGGTGCGGGGCTCGATCGACCGCGTCGAGCGCGCGGCCGACGGCTCCGTCACGATCGTCGATCTCAAGACGGGCCGCAGCACCCCCCGCAAGGACGACATCGCCGAGCACGCGCAGCTGGGCAGCTATCAGCTCGCCGTCGCCGAAGGGGCGATCGAGGCGGCCGACCCGGCCGACGGGGGAGGCGCGAAGCTGCTCTTCGTGGCGACGGGCGTGCGCGGGAAGCCGTACCGCGAGGTGGTCCAGGAGCGCTTCGGCGAGGAGGAGCTGGAGCGGCTGCGCGATCGCGTCCGCGCCGCGGCCCTGGGCATGGCGGCGGCGGGCTTCTCGGGCCTGCTCGACGCGACCCCGTTCTCCCCCGGCGACGCCCTGCGGTACCGCATCCACGCGGTGCCCGAGGTCCCGGGGGACGGACTCCTGGCGATCGACGAGGCCGACGAGACAGAGGACCTGGAGGACTCCGAGGAGCCGGGTCCCGATGCGCCGGCCGATCCTTCCGGCCCCGCCGACCCCGACCCCTCCGCCGTCTCCGAGGAGGAGCTGCCGTGATCGACGCCCTGACCATCGCCGAGCGCCTCGACCTGCGCCCGCCCACCGCCGAGCAGCGCGCCGTCATCGAGGCGCCGCTCGAGCCTGCCCTGGTGGTCGCCGGTGCCGGCAGCGGCAAGACCGAGACGATGGCGAACCGCGTCCTCTGGCTCCTCGCGAACGGCCACGCGGCGCCGTCGGAGGTGCTCGGCCTCACCTTCACCCGCAAGGCGGCGGCCGAGCTCGGCGAGCGCATCGGGCGGAGGATCGACCAGCTCGGCGCGGCGGGCCTGCTCCCGCTCGCGCCCGGGCAGTCGGCGCCCGACCCGTTCGAGGCCGCCACCGTCTCGACCTACAACGCCTTCGCGAACACGATCTTCCGCGACAACGCAGCCCTGATCGGCCGCGAGGGGGATGCGACCGTGCTCTCCGAGGCCTCCGCCTGGCATCTCGCGCGGGGAGTCGTGGCCGACACGGCCGATCCGCGCATCCTCGAGGTGGAGGCGGGCATCGACCGGCTGACCGACCTCGTCGTCTCGCTCGCGCACGACCTCGCCGACAACCTCGCCGATCCGGCCGCGGTCGCCGCGTTCGCCGAGGACTTCCTCCGCCTGGGCGAGCTGCCGCGCGGAGGCAGCGGCTCGGGGCTCTACCGCGAGCTCGAGAAGGCGCTGCAGGCCGTGGGCGCGCTGCCGGTGCTGACGGCGCTCGCCGAGCGGTTCCAGGAGGCGAAGGCCGAGCGCGGCTTCGTCGAGTTCTCGGACCAGGTGGCCCTCGCGCTGCGGATCGTCGACCGGGTGCCGCGGATCGTGGACGAGCACCGCGCGAGGTACCGGGTGGTGCTCCTCGACGAGTACCAGGACACCTCCGTGCTGCAGACCCGCCTCCTCTCGCGGCTCTTCGCCGGGCAGGGAGTGATGGCCGTGGGCGACCCGCACCAGTCGATCTACGGCTGGCGCGGTGCGAGCGCCGAGGGGCTCGGCCGCTTCGGCACCGATTTCGGGGGAGCGGGCCGCTTCTCCCTCAGCACGAGCTGGCGCAACGGCCGCCGCGTGCTGACCGCCGCGAACGCGATCGTGGAGCCGCTGTCGGCGGGGAGCGCGGTCGCGGTCGACACGCTGAGCGCGGGGCCTCAGGCCTCCGAGCACGCGGTCGAGCTCACCTTCCCCGAGACGATCGAGGAGGAGGCGGACGACGTCGCCGCCTGGTTCGCCGGGCAACTGCGCGAGAACGCCGAGCCACCGTCGGCCGCGGTGCTCTTCCGGGTGCGCGCGCACATGGACCGCTTCGCCGCCGCGCTGGCGAAGCACGGCGTCCGGTACCACATCCTCGGCATCGGGGGCCTGCTGCGGCAGCCCGAGATCGCCGACCTCGTCGCCGCGCTCACCGTGGTCGAGGACCCGGCCGCCGGCAGCGAGCTCGTCCGCCTCCTTGCCGGCGCCCGCTGGCGTCTGGGCGTCCGCGACCTCAAGGCGCTGCGCGACCTCGCCTCGTGGCTCGCGGCGCGCGACCACGCCCACCGGCTGCTCCCGGAGGAGGTGCGCGAGCGGATGCGCGCGTCCGTCACCGAGGGCGAGGGCGGCTCGATCGTCGAGGCCCTCGACTTCATCGCGGCGCGCCGCCCCGGCGACGACGGGCGGATCGACCACTCCGCGCTCGGCGGGTTCAGCGCCGAGGGCCTGCGGCGCCTGCACGAGGCGGGCACCCTGTTCGCCCGGCTGCGCGCCCGGGCCGGGCTCGACCTCCTCGACTTCGTCACCCTGGTCGAGCAGGAGCTGGGCCTGGACATCGAGGTCGAGGCGAACGAGTCGCGCGGGGACGGCCGCGCCAACCTCGAGGCCTTCCGCGAGGCGGTGGCGGGGTACCTGCAGACGGACGACCGCGGCGCCGGCACCGGCTCCTCCCTCCGCGGATTCCTCCGCTGGCTCGTCCTCGCGGACAAGCGCGACGGCCTGGCCCCGCGACCGGAGGACCCGGAACCGGGGACGGTGCAGCTGCTGACGATCCACGGCTCCAAGGGTCTGGAGTGGGACCTCGTCGCCGTCCCGCGGATGGTCGACGGCGAGCTCCCCGGCACGCCGGTCGAGGGCTTCCGCGGGTGGGTCAGACTGGGCGCGATGCCCTACGCGTTCCGCGGCGACGCCGCCGAGCTCCCCGATCTCGCCTGGCGCGGCTGCAGCACGCAGAAGGAGGTCGTCGACGCGATCGGAGCGTTCGGCGACACCCTCCGCGAGCGCAACGAGGCGGAGGAGCGGCGTCTCGCCTACGTGGCCGTCACGCGGGCGCGTCACCACCTCCTGCTCAGCGGCTCGTGGTGGGCCGGCCAGGCCAAGCCGCGCGGACCGGGCGTCTTCCTCCGCGACCTCGAGGAGGCCGGCACGATCCCGCGGCTGCCGACCGAGCCCGCGAACGAGGAGAACCCGCTCGAGCGGGCCCCGCGCACGTTCCGCTGGCCCCACGATCCGCTCGGCTCCCGCGGCGACCGGGTCCGCGCCGCCGCCGCCCGGGTCCGCAGCGCCGAGCCCGCTCTGCTCGGAGCGCGCGGCGACGACATCCGCCTGCTGCTCGCCGAGCGGGCGGTGCGGCTGGCCGGGGGCGAGCGCACGCCGCTGCCCACCCGCATCCCCGCCTCCCGGTTCAAGGACATCGTCAGCACTCCGGACGAGGTCGCCGCGCAGCTGCGCCGGCCGATGCCGGAGCGCCCCTACCGGCAGACCCGGCTCGGCACGACCTTCCACTCCTGGGTCGAGAACCGCTTCGGCGTCCAGGGCGGGGCGGAGGCGGTCGACACCTTCCCCGACGAGCTCGACGACGCCGGCCCCGCGTCCGTCGAGCAGGAGCGGCTCGACGCCCTGATCGCCACGTTCGAGCGCTCGGAGTGGGCCGACCGGCGCCCGGAGGCGGTCGAGATCGAGATCCACCTCCAGCTCGCCGGCCACGTCGTCGTCTGCAAGCTCGACGCGGTGTACCCGACGGAGGACGGCGTGCAGATCGTCGACTGGAAGACCGGGCGAGCGCCGAAGGACGCTGCCGACCTCGAGCTCAAGCAGTTCCAGCTCGCGCTGTACCGGCTCGCCTACTCGCGCTGGCGGGGGGTGCCGCTCGAGAGCGTCGACGCCGTGTTCTACTTCGTCGCCGACGACCTCGTGCTGCGGCCCGAGCGGTTCTACTCCGAGCGCGAGCTCGCGGAGTCGCTCTCCTCGGCGACGGGAGCGAGCCCGCGGCCGTGAGCGGAGGAGCCCGTGCGGGCTCCCGGCGTGCGGTTGAGCAGCTCCTCGACCTCCGAGACCGCCAGCACCGGGCCGGTGTCGGTCGAGAGGGGCGCGGAGAGGTCGCCGAGCACGCTGTCGACCAGCGTGTCCAGCATGGCGACCGCGTCGTCCACGATGGCGGAGTCGTCGGTCTCGGTGCCGTGCAGCAGCCAGCGGGCGAGCTCGAGCTCGGCGTAGAGCTGGGCGCGCTGGCGGATCGTGCGGTCCACTGCTCCCGCGCGCATCCGGGAGTAGGCGGAGAGCGCCGTCTCCGAGCCCGGGGCGCTCAGCAGCCAGTGCAGGTCGCGCGCCGGGTCGCCGACCCGCAGCGCCGCCCAGCCGAGCACGGCCGCGACGACGTCGCCCGAGCGGAGGAAGGAGTCGGCGGTCATCGAGCCGTTCACCACGGTCGGGTCGAACTGCCAGAGCGCCTCGTCGGAGGAGGCCGACTCCCAGCGCGCGACGAGCGCCGCCGGGACGTGGCCGGTGTCGGCCGCGCGCTCGATCACCGCGACCGTCTCGTTCACGCTGTCGCGCGCGGTCGCGATCGGCAGGCCCGCCTCCTGGACGAACGACACCGGGAGCGAGTGGATCGCCCCGATGGCCCGGCCGATCGAGTCCGCGAGCCCGCTCTGCGCGGCCACGTCGTCGATGAGGACGCGATCTCCCTCGAGGTACTCGTAGACGACCGCGCGAGTGCCGTCGAACGGCGTCTGCCCGACGCTCTCCTGCAGATCGAAGGGCAGGCGGCTGCGGATGCCGGCGGTCA
>NZ_PSUC01000057.1:0-21870 GCF_002931635.1 Rathayibacter sp. AY2B7
CTCGGCATCGACGGCGGCAACTCCCGCTTCACCGAGGACTTCAAGCACGACGCGCTGCTGAAGCCCAAGGGCATCCACTACATCGAGGCGGGCGGCTCCGGGGACGCGGGATCTGTGGACGCCGGCGCTGGGGACGCGGGCTCCGCGGAGGAGGCCGCGGAGGAGGAGACGGCGCCAGGAGAAGGGGAGTCGGACGAGACCGGATCGGGAGGAGAGGAGTCGGAGGACTCGGGACCGGGAGAAGGGGAGTCGGAGGACACCGGATCGGACGAGGCGGAGTCGGGTGCGATCGGCTCCGGCACGGCGATCGGCGCGGCGGCGGCGCCCGTGCCGACGATCCGGCCGGCCTCGATCCGCACGGTGTGCGCGGCCAGCGCCTCCGGGACGTCGTCGAAGACGGCCGCGGTGATCAGGACCTGCTCGTAGTCGGCGACCACCGAGGCGAGGCGCTCGCGCCGGCGCGCGTCCAGCTCGGCGAAGACGTCGTCGAGCATCAGCACCGGATCGCCCATGGGGGAGTCGCGCCGGAGCAGCTCCGCGGCGCCCAGCTTCAGCGCCAGCGCGAACGACCAGCTCTCGCCGTGGCTGGCGTAGCCCTTGGCCGGCAGCGCGTTCAGCTCGAACTGCACGTCGTCGCGGTGCGGGCCGACGAGGGAGACGCCCCGGTCGAGCTCGCGGCGGCGCACCCCGGCCAGCGCGGACGCGAACGCCTCCGCCAGTCCCTCGCCCGCCGCCGGTGACGCGGCGCCCGCCTGCTCCACGGGCTCGCCGTCGTCGTCGACCGCGCCCTCGATGCTCAGGCGGGAGCGGAGCACCGGACGCTGGTCGGCACCGGCGACCGCCTCGTACGCGGCGCGCACCGGTCCGCTCAGCTCCTCCACCAGGGTGAGGCGCGACTGCATGATCTCGGTCCCGAGCGCGATCAGGCGCTCGTCCCAGATGTCGAGGGTCCCGAGCTTCGAGGGGTCGCGGACGCCGCTCGCCCGTGCGGACTTGAGCAGCGAGTTGCGCTGACGCAGCACCCGCTCGTAGTCGGCCTGGACGGCGCTCATCCGCGGGGAGCGGAGGATCACCAGCTGGTCGAGGAAGCGGCGGCGGGCCGACGGGTCGCCGCGGATGAGGAGGAGGTCCTCCGGCGCGAAGAGGACGCTGGAGAAGAAGCGGGGGAGCTCGCGCGGCTTGATCCCGCCGCGGTTGATCTGCGCGCGGTTGGGGGAGGAGCGGTTGATCTGCACCTCGGCCAGCAGGTCGCGCTCGCCGTTGCGGAGGCGGGCGCGCACCACGGCGCTGTCCCGGCCGGCACGGATGAGCGCCTGGTCGCTCGACACGCGGTGCGAGCCCAGGGTGGAGAGGTAGCCGAGCGATTCGACGAGGTTCGTCTTGCCCTGGCCGTTGCGGCCGACGAAGAGGTTCGGTCCGGGCACGAGCTCGACGTCGACCGACTCGTAGTTCCGGAAGTCGCTGAGCGCCAGCTGCGTCACCTGCACGTCGCGCTCCTCTCCTCCACCCGTCGTCGCGGGCCTTCCCTGCACCCCTGCGGGCTCCTCGCCCGTCTCGATCGGTCCGGTCCGGCCGCCCCGGCGCCTGCGGTCCGCTCTCCCCGTGCCGGCCAGGCCTGCGCCCCCGGTCTCGACACACCCCTGCGGGCTACTCGACCGGCACGGCGGCGGAACCGTCCGGGACGCGGATCCCGATACGCCCCTCCGGGGCCACTACGCGCTCACCATGATCGGCGGCGCCCCGTCCCCGCCCGTGAAGGCGGCCGAAGGCTCGCCGCCCGACGTCGGTAGCGAGGTGGAGGCGGCCGGAGGCCCGCCGCCCCCGTGAGAGCATCCCTGCCTCACGGGGGCGGTGGGCCGCAGTCCGCCGTCCGTCACCGGCTCTACGGAACGCGCCCCCCTCGGGAAGCCGACCGCCGTGAGGACTGCCGGAGGCAGTCCTCACCAGCCGACTCAGTCGACGGCCTTGACGGAATGCCCGCCGAACTGGTTGCGGAGCGCTGCGACGGCCTTCATCGCGGGAGAGTCCTCCTGGCGGGAGACGAAGCGGGCGAAGATCGAGGCACTGATCGTGGGCACCGGGACGGCGTTGTTGATGGCCTCCTCGATGGTCCAGCGGCCCTCGCCCGAGTCCTGCACGTAGCCCTCGATGTTCTTGAAGTCCGGGTCCTGCTCGAGGGCGCGGACGAGGAGCTCGAGCAGCCAGGAGCGCACGACCGTGCCGCGCTGCCATGCCTTGAAGGTGCCGGTGACGTCCTTGATGATGTCGCTGCGGGTCTCGAGGAGCTCGTAGCCCTCGGCGAACGCCTGCATGAGGGCGTACTCGATGCCGTTGTGGACCATCTTCGCGTAGTGGCCGGCGCCGACCTCGCCGACGTGGACGAAGCCCTCCTCACGGGGGCCCTCCGGGCGCAGCGCGTCGAAGACGGGCATGGCGTACTCGACGAGCTCCTTCGGGCCGCCGACCATCAGGCCGTAGCCGTTCTGGAGTCCCCAGACGCCGCCGGAGACGCCCGCGTCGATGTAGTGGATGCCCTTGGGCTTCAGCAGCGCGTCGTGCTTGAAGTCCTCGGTGAAGCGGGAGTTGCCGCCGTCGATGACGAGGTCGCCCTCGCTGAGCTTCTCCGACAGGTCCTTGACGACCGCGTCGGTGATCTCGCCGGCCGGCACCATCACCCAGACGATGCGGGGCGAGGGGAGTGCGGCGATCATCTCGTCGAGAGAGGCCGCGTCCGAGACGTCGGGGTTGCGGTCGTAGCCGGTGACCTCGAGCCCCTTGGAGCGGAGGCGGGAGCGCATGTTGTCGCCCATCTTGCCGAGGCCGACGAGTCCGATGTGCATGGTGAACCTTCCTGGATTCGTTGTCCGGCGGGCGGGCGCTCGTCGGGAGCGGGGCGGTCGCGGCTCTGCGATCCGGGGAGTGGTCAGCGCAGCAGCAGGTTGGGCTGGAGCAGGTAGCGGTAGCTGTCACTGCCGGGCTGCTCCCGCGAGGTCTGCGCGGTGATCAGGACGGGGCCGGGCTTGTTGGGGTTCTCGGTCTTCGTGAACGCGATGCGCACGAACTCCGAGTGGACGGCGGCGAGGCCGTCGAGCAGGAACTGCGGCTTGAGCGAGACGACCACGTCGTCGCCGGTCACGATCGCGTCGATGCTCTCGGACGCCTGCGCCTGCTCCGAGCCGATGGCCTCGAGGGTGAGGCCGTCGCTGCTGAAGCTGAAGCGGAGGGCCGCCTCTCGCTCGAGGACGAGCGAGACACGGCGGGTGGCCTCGATGAGGTCACTGGTCGACATGACCGCGTAGTTCTCGACGGAGGCGGGGAAGAGGCGCTTCACGGGCGGGAAGTTGCCCTTGATCAGCAGCGAGGTGACGGTCTTGCGGTCCGCGGTGAAGGCGATCAGCTCGCGCTCGTCGCGGTTGGTGATCGCGACGGAGACGGTGCCGGAGTGGCCGAAGGTCTTGCCGACCTCCTGCAGCGTGCGCGCGGGCACGAGGGCGGTGAGCGGCTGGGTGGGCGCGGGGTTGTCCCCGTTGTCCCAGTCGATCTCGCGGACGGCGACGCGGTAGCGGTCCGTCGCGACGAGGCCGATCGTGTTCTCGGTGATCTCGAGCTGCACGCCGGTGATGACGGGGGTCACGTCGTCGCGGGAGGCGGCGACCGCCACCTGCGAGACGGCGGCCGCGAAGGCGTCGGCCGGGACGAGGCCGGTGGAGGCGTCGATCTCGGGGATGCTCGGGTACTCCTCCACGGGCATCTGCAGGAGCGTGAAGTGCGCCGAGCCGGCCGAGACCGAGACGCGCGACTCCTCCGTGGCGATGCGCACGGGAGCGTTGGGGAGGCGGTTCGCGATGTCGGCGAGCAGACGGCCCGAGACGAGCACGGTCCCCGTCTCCTCCACGTCGGCCGCGATCTGCGTCTGCGCGGACACCTCGTAGTCGAAGGAGGACAGCGTCAGACCCTCGGCGGTCGCCTCGATGAGGACTCCGGAGAGGATCGGCAGGGTCGTGCGCTGCGGAAGCAGCTTGACCGCGAAGGACACCGCCTCGCTGAAGACATCGCGGTTGGCTTGGAACCTCACGAGTACACCCCTGACGAGTCGCGGACGAAGACCGTCGCCCATCGTACCCGCCGGGCTCGACGAGCTCGGAAGGGGGTGGACCGCCGAGCACTCCCGAGCCGCTGTGGAGAGGTTGCCGGTCGAGGCTTCATTAAAGAGAGAACTGCGTTAACAGTGTTAACACGTGTGGAAACTGTGGAAAACGCTTCGGACCCCTACTCCTGGGTGGGATCGGAGGGACCCGCCCCTGTGGAGGGAGTGTGAGCGGGCCCGTGGACGCCCTGTGGAGCGATCCGAGCCGACCGGTCCTCCTCCACAGGCGGGCTCTTCCGGCGCACAGCCCCGAGGCGGTTGTCCACAGTTATCCACAGGTTCCTCACACTGTGGAAATCGGCCCTCCCAGGCGCGCGAGGCGGCGTGTCCGAGGCGCGCGAGGCGGGTCGGAGGAGTCCGTCGACGACTTCTCCGGTCACGACGGAGACCGTCGAACGCGACTCGCGCCCGTCCGAGCGGCGCGGAAGACGATGTGCGCTCCCACTCCCCTGCGTTGCTCTCCAAGCCGTCGCACGGCGGATCGACACCGTCCGATCGCGCGCCGGCCGCTCAGCCGCTCACCCGGACCCCCTGAGCACGTCCGGTCCATGCTGCTCGAGTAGCCGCGGCGCGGCGTATCGAGACGTTCGCCGGCGCCTCCACCCGATCTCGACGCGCGCCGACACCGTCGCCCTGCTGCTCGCGCCGCGAACCCCGTCGCCTCCGCCTCCCCGCACGCGAGGAGGATGGGAGCGACTACTCGGCCACGGGGCACGGACGCCGATGGACCCCGGGGCACGCCACCCGGGACAGGCGGTCCCGGGGACCGTACGACTGCCGGCTAGCGGTTCGTCTTGATGCGGGTGGTCAGCTCGGTGACCTGGTTGTAGATGCTGCGGCGCTCCTTCATGAGCTCCGAGATCTTCTTGTTCGCGTACATGACCGTGGTGTGGTCGCGGTTCCCGAACAGCTGGCCGATCTTGGGCAGCGAGAGGTTCGTCAGCTCGCGGCACAGGTACATGGCGATCTGGCGCGCGGTGGCGACGGCCTGCGAGCGCGACGAGCCGTAGAGGTCGTCGACCGTGAGCTTGAAGTAGTCCGCGGTGTGGTTGATGATGTCGACCGGCGAGATGACGTTGTCCTCGTCGAGCGTGATCAGGTCCTTGAGCACGGTCTGCACGAGCGACATGTCGACCGGCGTCCGGTTCAGGCTCGCGAACGCGGTGACGCGGATGAGCGTCCCCTCGAGCTCGCGGATGTTGCTCGACACCTTCGACGCCATGAACTCGAGGATGTCGTCGGGCACGAGCAGCTTCTCGCTGACCGCCTTCTTGCGGAGGATCGCGATGCGGGTCTCGAGGTCGGGAGCCTGCACATCGGTGATGAGGCCCCACTCGAAGCGCGAGCGCATCCGGTCCTCGAAGCCCGTCAGGGCCTTCGGCGGCAGATCGGACGTGATCACGACCTGCTTGTTGTGGTCGTGCAGCTGGTTGAAGGTGTGGAAGAACGCCTCCTGCGTCTCCGCCTTCCCCTGCAGGAACTGGATGTCGTCGATCAGGAGGATGTCGACGTTGCGGTAGCGGCCGTGGAAGGCGTTGCCCCGGTTGTTCGCGATCGAGTTGATGAAGTCGTTCGTGAACTCCTCGCTCGAGACGTACCGCACGCGGATCCCCGGGTAGAGGCTCATCGCGTAGTGGCCGATGGCGTGGAGGAGGTGCGTCTTGCCGAGCCCGGAGTCGCCGTAGACGAAGAGCGGGTTGTAGGCCTTGGCGGGAGCCTCGGCGACGGCGACGGCCGCGGCGTGCGCGAACCGGTTGGAGCCTCCGATGACGAAGTTGTCGAAGCTGTACTTCGGGTTCAGGCGGGTGTCGGTCGCCGGCACGGTCCGCAGCTCCTCGACCCCGCGGGTCGGCGCGACCGTCGCCGAGGAGGCGGTGATCGGCTCGAACGGGTTCATCGACTCCTGCGACGACGGGGAGCTGAGGGGCTCGTGCTCGATGTCGGGGTTCACCACGAAGGCGAACGTCGTGACGCCGAAGGAGTCGTCGAGCGTCCCGATCGCGCTGAGCAGGGGCACGCGCACGCGCTGCTCGAGCATCCCGCGGGTGAACTCGTTCGGGACCTCCAGGTAGAAGGTGCCCGCCATGATGCCCTTGGGCTCCACGAGCGAGACGAACCCGTAGAGGGGAGCGGTGATCCGCTCGTCCTGGGACAGTGCGCCGAGGATCACGTTCCACGCGTCGACCATCGACGTGTCGTCTGCCATCTGTCTCCGGTCCTGGGTGCTGTCGCTGTGAAGTCGCTGCGGGATCGCCGTCTCCGCCGGACCCGTCACCGCCCGCTGCAGGGGCGTCGCGGACCGGGCGCGGAGCCGGGTCTCGAGTGCCGCTCTCTCCACAGGGTTGTCCACCGGCCTCGAGCGATGCCTGTGCGGGCGCGGGAGGACGCGGATCCCACCTGTGGATAACTGCGGCTCAACACCGTAACGAACGGAGCCGACGGGAGACAAATCCACCACAGCGACACCCGCGTGTCAATGCGCGGAACCCCGTGTCCCGTGTGCATGATCGAGGTTTCGCGCCGTCCACATTTGACCGGTGGCGGAAGAGGCCGTAGTTTAAGTCAGTTGACGCCTGCCCGGTGTCGTCCGTGCGGCCCTCGCAGGCCGGGCGGATTCCGCAGCCGGGCACCCCTTCTTCCCGGAGGATCCGAGTCTCCGCCCGAGCGGGTGGTGCCGGTTCGCGCCGCGGAACACGTACGTGGAGATCTGATTATGAGCAAGCGAACCTTCCAGCCGAACAACCGTCGTCGCGCCAAGGTGCACGGCTTCCGTCTGCGCATGCGCACCCGTGCCGGCCGCGGCATCCTCAGCGCGCGCCGCGCCAAGGGGCGCACCGAGCTCTCCGCCTAGCAGCGAGCGGTACCGACCAGCGGTGCTGGCCAGAGCCAATCGCATCGTCCACGGAGGCGAGTACCGGACAGTCGTCCGTCGCGGTGTGCGGTCCACAGGACCGCACACCGTCACGTATGTCCGCCGGTCCTCCGCGGGCGATCCGGCGCGGTTCGGGTTCATCGTCGCCAAGACGGTCGGCACCGCGGTGACGCGCAACACCGTCCGCCGCCGGCTCAAGGCCGTGGCGTTCGAGCTCGTCCCCGAGATCGACCCCGGCACCCAGGTCGTCGTCCGCGCGCTGCCCGGCAGCGCCGACGCCCCCTGGTCGGAGCTGCGCTCCGAGGTGTGGTCCGCGATGGCGCGAGCCGCGCGGAAGAGCGGGGCGTCCTCGTGACCGCCGTGCTCCCCCGCCGCGAGGCGCCGTTCGCCCGGCTCGGGTGGGCGATCCTCCTACTGCCGCGGAACATCGGCGTCCTGCTCCTGATCGTCTACCGGGCGGTCGTGTCCCCTCTCTACGGGGACGTCTGCCGTTACTACCCCTCGTGCTCCGCGTACGCGCTGCAGGCGGTCCAGCTCCACGGGCTCGTCCTCGGCTCCGTCCTCGCGGCCCGCCGTCTGCTCCGCTGCCACCCGTGGGCGGCCGGCGGCATCGACGACGTCCCGACCTCGATCCCCCTGCACCGACCGGCTTCCGGCCGGACCCGCTTCGCCGTGACGCGAGCCGGGTTCGTCGTGGGCCCTCGAAAGGACTGACCCCACTCCATGGACCTCCTCGGCACGATCCTCTGGCCCCTCAAGTGGGTGGTCGAGCTGCTCCTCGTCGCCTTCCACCAGCTGCTGACCTTCACCGGCATGGAGGCGGCCGCGGGAATCACCTGGGTCCTCTCGATCGTCGGCCTGGTCATCGTCATCCGCGCCGCGCTCATCCCGATCTTCGTCAAGCAGATCAAGAGCCAGCGCCGGATGCTCGAGGTCGCACCCCAGCTCAAGAAGATCCAGGACAAGTACAAGGGCAAGCGCGACCAGCTGTCCCGCGAGGCGATGTCCCGCGAGACCATGGAGCTCTACAAGAAGACGGGCACCAACCCGCTCGCCTCCTGCCTGCCCCTGCTGATCCAGATGCCGATCTTCTTCAGCCTGTTCTCGGTGCTGAACGCGGCTCAGCACAGCCAGAAGGGCGTGGGCCCGCTCGACGAGACGCTCGCCCGCCAGTTCGGCGAGGCGAACCTCTTCGGCGTCGCACCGCTGCACCAGTCGATCCAGGGCGCACTCGCCGAGGGCGGCCAGGAGCCGGTCATCATCATCGCGGTGATCATGGTCGTCCTGATGACCGCGTCGCAGTTCATCACGCAGCTGCAGATCGTGTCGAAGAACATGTCGCCCGAGGCGAAGGCCTCGCCGACGTTCAAGCAGCAGCGGATCCTGCTCTACATCCTCCCCCTCGTCTTCGCCTTCTCGGGCTTCGCCTTCCCCCTCGGCGTCATGTTCTACTGGCTGACCTCGAACATCTGGACGATGATCCAGCAGTTCATCGTCATCCGGAACATGCCGACCCCGGGCAGCGAGGCCGCCAAGGCCCGCGAGGAGCGCCTGCGCCGCAAGGGCAAGCTGGTCGAGGAGACCACGGCCGCCGGCGACGTCACCCTCGTCGAGAAGAAGGCCGTGCAGCGCACGCAGCCCGTGAGCAAGAACCGCTCCAAGAAGCAAGCCGGAAAGAAGTAGAGCCGCCATGACCGATCCGATGCAGACCATCACCGACGACGCGTCCGCACCCGTGGACGTGGACGCGTCCGCCGTCGACGAGGCGCCCGAGTCCACGCTCTCGCAGCTCGAGGACGAGGGCGACGTCGCCGCCGACTACATCGAGGAGTTCCTCGACATCTGCGATCTCGACGGCGACATCGACATCGAGGTCCGCAACGGCCGCGCCTACCTCTCGGTCACCGCCTCCGGCGACACGAACCTCCGGGTGCTCTCCCGCCCCGACGCCGTCCAGGCACTGCAGGAGCTGACGCGCCTGGCGGTCCAGACGAAGACCGGCGCGTTCTCCCGCCTCATCCTCGACATCGGCGGCTCCCGCGACGCCCGCGAGGCTGAGCTCGCCCAGCTGGTCGACCGCGCGATCGAGCGGATCGAGGACGGCGTCACGTCGGCCTCGCTCCCGCCCATGTCGTCGTACGAGCGCAAGCTGGTCCACGACATGGTGGGCGAGCGCGGCTTCGTGTCGGAGTCGCGCGGCGAGGCGCGCGAGCGCCACACCGTCATCACCCGCGGCTGAACGGCGTGGAGTCGACCCTCGAGGCCGAGCCCGCAGCCGCTGCGGCGATCGCCGGCGACCGCCTGCCCCACCTGCGGCGGTTCACGGAGGCTCTCGCCGACCAGGGTGAGGAGCGCGGCCTGATCGGGCCCTTGGAGCTCCCCCGTCTCTGGACGCGGCACGTGCTCAACAGCGCCCTGGTGGCCCCTCTCCTGCGTCCGGGACTGGTGGGTGATGTCGGCAGTGGCGCGGGCCTTCCCGGGCTCGTCCTGGCCATCGTGCGGCCGGACGTCCGCTTCGTGCTCATCGAGCCGATGGAGCGTCGCGTCGTCTGGCTTCAGGAGCAGGTGGACGGACTCGGGCTCGAGAATGTCTCAGTTCTTCGAGCCCGTGCTGAAGAGGCGGAGCTCGCGGAGCCTCTCGACCAGGTGACCGCTCGGGCGGTCAGCGCCCTCTCGAAGCTGATCCCGCTGACCGCGCCGCTGCTGCGGCCCGGAGGCGAGCTGGTCCTGCTGAAGGGCATCAACGCCGAGAAGGAGATCGAGGCGGCGGCCAAGCAGATCCGTCGTTTCCGGCTCTCCCCGCCCGAGGTCGTCGTGCTCGGCGACGGCGTGCTCTCCGAGGTGACGAGGGTCGTCCGGGCTACAGTGGGTTGATCGCCACGACGCCGCAGTGAGCCCCCGACTCCTCGTCCGTCGACTCCTCGGTGCTGATGTCCATCCCACTCGCTGAGCGAAGGTTTCACGTGAAACAAACCGATTCCGCCGGTCTGACCGGAGGCTTCGATTCCTCGACTCCCCTGGCCCGGGAGATCGCGGACATGACCCGTCGGCGCGCACTGCTGAACGCCCAGCCGCTGCCCAAGCCCGAGTCGACGCGCGTCATCACGATCTCGAACCAGAAGGGCGGCGTCGGCAAGACGACGACGACCGTCAACCTCGCCGCCGGGCTCGCCCGCGGTGAGGCGAAGGTGCTCGTCATCGACCTCGATCCGCAGGGCAACGCGTCGACGGCCCTGGGCATCGAGCACCGCGCCGAGACGGCCAGCGTGTACGACGTGATCGTCAACGACACTCCCCTCGCGGACGTCGTGCAGAAGAGCCCGGAGTTCGCCTCGCTCTACGGTGTGCCGGCGACCATCCACCTGGCCGGCGCCGAGATCGAGCTGGTCTCGCTCGTCGCACGCGAGCAGCGTCTCCGCCGTGCGCTCGACCGCATGCTCGACACCATGGACGAGCCGTTCGACTACGTCTTCATCGACTGCCCGCCGTCGCTCGGGCTGCTGACGATCAACGCGTTCGTCGCCGCTCGCGAGGTGCTCATCCCGATCCAGTGCGAGTACTACGCCCTCGAGGGGCTCAGCCAGCTGCTCAAGAACATCGACCTGATCGAGCGGCACCTCAATCCGAACCTCGGTGTCTCGACGATCCTCCTGACCATGTACGACGGCCGCACGAACCTCTCCCAGCAGGTGGCAGCGGATGTGCGAGAGCACTTCCCGAAGGAGGTGCTGCGCGCGGTGATCCCGCGCAACGTGAGGATCTCGGAGGCGCCGAGCTATGGACAGAGCGTGATCAGCTACGACCCGCAGTCGTCCGGTTCGCTGGCGTATCTGGAGGCGGCCGCGGAGATCGCACGACGCGGAGCCCGGAAGACACCCGAGACGGCACACGAAGGAGAGGCACGCTGATGGCGACCAAGCGCACGGGACTCGGCCGGGGGATCGGCTCGCTCATCCCGACCAGCGACGAGTCGCGCTCCCGGCCTGTCGACGTCTTCTTCCCTGATCAGGTCGGCGATTCGGCCCGTGCCGAGGAGCTCCTCGAGGTCCCCGGAGCGCGCTTGGCGCGACTCCCCCTGGCCGACATCACCCCCAACACGGCGCAGCCGCGGTCGGTGTTCGACGAGGACGACCTCGCGGAACTCGTCCACAGCATTCGCGAGTTCGGAGTGCTGCAGCCGATCGTCGTCCGGCCCGTGACGGCTCGCGGCGGAGCGAAGTACGAGCTCGTCATGGGTGAGCGCCGGTTCCGCGCCTCGAAGGCCGCGGGACTGACAACCATCCCCGCGGTCGTCAAGGACACGGCCGATGAGAACATGCTCCGCGACGCGCTGCTCGAGAACCTGCACCGCGCCGACCTCAACCCGCTCGAGGAGGCGTCCGCCTACCAGCAGCTCCTCAGCGACTTCGGGATCACCCAGGAGGCCTTGGCGTCGCGGCTCGGACGGTCTCGG
This sequence comes from Rathayibacter sp. AY2B7, assembly GCF_002931635.1. Classification (NCBI taxonomy): domain Bacteria; kingdom Bacillati; phylum Actinomycetota; class Actinomycetes; order Micrococcales; family Microbacteriaceae; genus Rathayibacter; species Rathayibacter sp. AY2B7. The sequence continues at coordinate 11,473 of NZ_PSUC01000057.1, forward strand.
CCGCAGATCTCGAACACGCTCCGTCTCCTGCGGCTCCCGGCCGATGTGCAGGCCCGCGTCGCTGCCGGCGTCCTGACCGCAGGACACGCGCGTGCGGTTCTGTCCCTCGACGACGTCGAGATGATGCGCCGCCTGGCCGACAAGATCGTCAATGAGGACCTGTCCGTCCGCGCCGCCGAGGCTGCTGCCGCGCAGATGAAGGCGCCGCGGACGACCACGCGTCCCGTGGTGGAGGAGCAGGGCGGGCACTCCGGACACCTCTCGTCGATCGCGGATCACCTCGGCGACCGGTTGAACACGCGCGTCAAGGTCACTCTGGGCGCTCGCAAGGGCCAGATGGTCATCGACTTCGCTACCATCCAGGACTTGAACCGCATCCTCGCCGAGATCGGGGAGCCGACCGAGGTGTCGCTCGCTCCGTAGAGGGCCGGCCTAGCGGCCGCTGCTGATCAACCGTGGGGTGGCGAGGGCGCGCTCTCGCTGTGGTCTCCGCAGTAATCGCCGATGAGGCGGTATCTGCTCCCCTCGTCGGCATCACGATCACAGAGATCAGCACGCTTGAGGTGACCTACGAGCTGCCGTGCGAGCTCGGCACTCTCGGTCGTCGCCATTTCTCTGATTGATAGGCCCTTATGACCGGTACAGCCTGATGAGGTGGCCCCAGGATCTGCGAGGCCCTGCTGACTCCGGGCCTGGTCGCGAATACGGCGGTCATCATCGATCCACGATGATACGTCGGGTATCAGGGTAGTGATCTCTGGATAGAGCCACTCCTGGTGCGCCTAAGGTGGTCGAGTAGGCGCGGAGCGCCGGATCTAGAATCGGCGGAGTTCAGACATCGTCGGCCTCCGGGGTTCGAGTCGCGTTCGGTAGCTCGCTGGCGAGCGCAGGACGGGCGCCTGGACGGGTCGTACTCGCTGGCGCTCTCCGCTGCAAAGGGCGACGTCATCGTCGCCGATAGTCGCGTGCGCAATGTTTCACGTGAAACAGTCCTCGGTTGATAGCTGCCATGAGGACCCCTTGGCTGACCGTGCAGCCCATGTCGCTCAGGAGGAGCGCTTCCTAGGCCTCCAGGCATTGGCCGGCGGGCGGCAAGTAAGACGAAATGCTGTATCCCTCCATCTCCAGGATCGGCGCGGATGTGATGAGTGGGTTCGCCGATGTTTGACGGAGGACTCCGTCGCCGGTCGCCCCCAGAGGGCACTGAAAGAGACGATGGAAGGGCCGTTTCACGTGAAACGGTGCGCTCTAGGGCTGCCTAGACAGTAAAGAGCTACGAACTTGTCAGGTCAGTCAGGAGGCCCTCGTCGGCTTGACTCGCTCTAAAGGGCGCGACTTTTCCGATCAAAGTTGCTTAACGGCTGCGGGAGCGTTTCACGTGAAACGCCCCTGCCGAGCACCTTGGAAGCCCGTGCGGTTCACGTGGGACGGACTTCGACCGCAGTGCTCAGAAGAGATCGCTCGCCCGGCCAACAAAACTCAGACACCACCCCCCCCGAGGCGGAGTTGAGGTCGGAGAACCAAGCGAGAGGGGTCCCTTCGGGCCGGTCTCGATACGTCGCGTTGTGGCTACTCGACCAGCATGGCGACGGGTGCCGGCGTCGATCAGCGTCGATAGAACAGGTCGTCTCCCAGAGATGGCGCGGGTGGCGATTGTGGTGAGCCTCGATTCGACGCACTACTGCTCTTCGCCGGAATGTCTGCGGATATAAGGAAACGATTGGCGTGGACATCTTGCTCCAGGCAATGCCTCACCTGGTGCCCACCGAGGGTGTCCGGGTCGATACGCAGCACTGTGGTTCCTCGACCAGCCTGACGACGAGGACCAGTTGCCGATGGAAGCCCATGGGCCAGGTCGATTCCTGGTGGGTTCAGCGCGGCGAGGGGTTCTCACCACGCCGATCTACGGATACTCGACCGGCGCGGCGATGGATGTCTGGCGTTGTGGGAGTCGAGACGTGGCCTCGGGTTCTTCCCCCGAGTCGGCACTACTGGTCTGCTGATCAAGACCAAGACACGTTGTTGGGCGGCTACTCGACCCCTGTCATAGGAGAAGGAGGCGATCGCGGGTCTCGATATACCGCGATCCGGCTACTCGTCTGGCAGGGTTTCGCGCACTTGTTCACAACGCCGCAGCCTCGCGACAAGGAGCGTGCGCGCAGCGGACCGTTTCACGTGAAACGGCATGGAGTCAGGAGGCGGCGAGCTTCGCGAGAGTGGAGTAGACGTCGCCGAGGTAGCGGCCGGACGCCTCGATAGCCTGGGGAACGAGCGAGGTCTCGGTCATTCCGGGAAGGACGTTCGCGTCGAAGAACCAGGGGAGTCCGGCGTCGTCGATGATGAAGTCGAGCCGCGACAGATGGCGGAGTCCCAGCAGCTCGTGGATCGCAACGGCCACGCGGGACACCTCCTCCGTGATCTCCGGCGAGATCCGGGCCGGCGTGTAGAAGTGCGTCTCCCCCGCGTTGTAGCGCGCCTCGAAGGTGTACTGGCCCGCGACCGGGGCGATCTCGACGGGCGGCAGTGCGAAAGCTCCGTCACCGAGGTCGAGAACACCGACGGAGACCTCGGTCCCCTGGATCTGCTGCTCGATGAGCACGACGTCGCCGTAGGTGTACGCCTCCACCATCGCTCGCGGGAGCTGCGACGACTCCGTCACGATGCTGACACCCTGGGCCGAACCGCCCTGGGCGGGCTTCACCACGAGGGAGCCCGGCAGGTGCGCCTCGACCTGCTCCAGGATCCCGGCTGCTCCGAGCTCGCGGAACGTCTCGCGGGGGAGGGTGACGGAGCGCGGGGTCGAGAAGCCGGCGCGAGCGACGAGCGTCTTCGCGGTGGGCTTGAACCAGGCCAAGCGCGCCGCGTCCGTCTGCGAGCCGACGTAGGCGAAGCCCGCCGCTTCGAGGAGCCCGAGGAGCGCACCGTCCTCACCGCTCGCCCCGTGCACCGCGGGCCAGACGACGTCGGGACGCTTCTGCAGGAGCGTCGAGAGGAGGCCGGCGTCCGGTTCGTGCAGGGAGACGCGGTGGCCCATCGCGGAGAGACGATCCGCCACGCGACGGCCCGACCGCAGGGAGACGTCGCGCTCGTGGCTGATGCCACCGCTGATGACGACGATGTCGAGAGTACGGTCGAGCACAGAGAAATCGGTCATGACCAGGGCTTTCTTATCGAAGGAGCGGTGTCAGGAGACGTTCGGCGGCAGGACGGCGTCGCGCTTGCTCGCGTCGGCGCTGGTCAGCCGGCCCGTGCCCGCGAAGGTCGACAGCAGATCGAGCTCTCCGTTGATGACCGTGGCGAGGCGGCGGATGCCGTCGCCGATGCGCTCCGGCGTCGGGTAGCAGAACGAGAGGCGGATGTTCTGACGTCCGTCTCCGTTGCCGTAGAACGCAGTGCCCGGCGTGTACGCGACGAGCTCCTTCACCGCGCGCGGCAGCATCGCCTTGGAGTCGAGCTCCTCGGGCAGCGTGACCCAGACGTAGAAGCCGCCGTTCGGGTTCGTCCAGCTGAGGCCGGGCAGATGAGTCTGCAGGCCCTTCAGCATCGCTTCCTTCCGCTCGCGGTAGACGCCCCGGAAGGTGTCGATCTGTCCGCGCCAGTCGGCCGTCTCGAGGTACTTCGAGATGACCAGCTGGCTGAAGGACGACGGGCTGAGGACGGCCGCCTCGTTGGCGAGGATCAGCCGCTCGCGGATCGCGTGCGGAGCGAGAGCCCAGCCCACCCGGAAGCCGGGAGCGAGCGTCTTCGAGAACGTGCCGAGATAGATCACTCCGTCCTCCTCCAGCGAGCGCATCGCCTTCGGCGGGACGTCCTCGAAGTAGAGGAGGCCGTACGGGTTGTCCTCGAGCACGAGGATCCCCTCGGACTTGCAGATCTCGAGGATCTCGACGCGGCGCTCCCAGCTGAGGGTCACGCCCGCGGGGTTGTGGAAGGTGGGGATCGTGTACAGGAACTTGATCGTCTTGCCGGCGGCGCGGACGCGGGCGATGTGCTCGCGGAGGGCGGCGGGGATGAGCCCGTGCTCGTCCATCGGGACGTGCTCGACCTCGGCCTGGTACGACCGGAAGATGACCATCGCCGTGACGTAGCTGGGGCCCTCGGAGAGGACGACGTCCCCCGGGTCCAGGAAGAGCTTGGAGACGAGCTCCAGGGCGTGCTGAGAGCCCGTGGTGACCACGATGTCGTCCGCGCTGGCGGAGATGCCCTCGAGGGCCATGACGTCGAGGATCTGCTCGCGCAGGACGGGGACGCCCTGGCCCGACCCGTACTGCAGCGCGACGGGCCCCTGCTCCCGCATCACCGTCTCGATGGCGCCGGTCACCAGGTCCTGGGGGAGCGCGGACACGAACGGCATGCCGCCGGCGAGCGAGACCACTTCGGGGCGTGACGCGACGGCGAACAGGGCTCGGACCTCGCTGGCGGCCAGACCGGCCGTGCGCTCCGCGTAGGAGTTGTACCAGGGGTCGAGGTTGGTGCCGCGGTTGGTCACGATGGTTCCGCTTCGCTCGGTGGACAGTGTCTCTCCGGCCGGAGCCGGGTGGATCCACAGTACCGGCCGGTCCTGTGCTGCGGCGGGGCGGTCGGGCGCCACCGCAGGGATCGTGGCCTGCGCCCCAGCGGGTCTGTTTCACGTGAAACAGCCCCGGGAACGAGGAGAGCCCCCGTCACGACGTGACAGGGGCTCTCGGAGACCGCAGAGGGCGGTCAGGGGTGCGAACTCAGAGGAACGCGGCCAGGTCGGCCTCGAGGGCCGGCTTCGGCTTGGCGCCGATGACGGTCTTCACGACCTCGCCCTTCTGGTACACCTTCATCGCCGGGATCGACGTGATCTGGTACTTCGCGGCGGTCTGCGGGTTCTCGTCGACGTTCAGCTTGACGATCTCGATCTTGTCGCCGTGCTCGGCCGAGATCTGGTCGAGGATCGGCGCGACCATGCGGCAGGGGCCGCACCACTCGGCCCAGAAGTCGACCAGGACGGTCTTCTCGGAATCGAGGACGTCGGACTGGAACGATGCGTCGGTGACGCTCTTCGCGGTGGACATGGTGTTCTCTCCTTCACGAGTCGGCGGGCTGCCGGCTCCGATGTGCGATGACCGGACGGTCAGCGGGTGATGAGCTCGGCCCGGGGTGAGCCTTCGGTGTGGGCGGTGCCATCGGCGAGCGAAGCGAGGTAGTGCTCCGCGTCGAGGGCGGCGACCGTTCCGGATGCCGCGGCGGTGACGGCCTGACGGTAGGTCGGGTCGATCACGTCGCCGGCGGCGAAGACGCCGGGAACGGAGGTCTGGGAGGAGCGGCCGACCACCGAGATGGTGCCCTCGGTGGTGAGGTCGAGCTTGCCGTGCACGACGTGCGTGCGCGGATCGTTGCCGATCGCGATGAACAGGCCGTCGAGGTCGAGGTGGGACTCGGTGCCGTCGACCGTGTCGCGCAGCTTCACGCCGTCGACGTGGTTCTCGCCGGTGATGCCGGTGACCTCGGCGTTCCAGATGAACTCGATCCTCTCGTTGTCGAAGGCGCGCTTCTGCATGACCTTCGAGGCGCGGAGCGAGTCCTTGCGGTGGATCACGTAGACCTTCGCGGCGTGCTTGGTGAGGAAGGTCGCCTCCTCCATGGCGGAGTCGCCACCGCCGACGACGGCGATGGTCTTGCCCTTGAAGAAGAAGCCGTCGCAGGTGGCACACCACGAGACACCGTGTCCCGACAGGCGGTCCTCGTCGTGGAGGCCCAGCTTGCGGTACGCGGATCCGGTCGCGACGACGACGGTCTTCGCCTCGATGCTCTCGCCGGAGCCGAGGTGGACGGTCTTGACCTCGCCCTCGAGATCGAGGGAGGTGACGTCGTCGTAGAAGGTCTCGGCGCCGAACTTCTCGGCCTGCGCCTGCATCGAGGTCATCAGCTCGGGGCCGAGGACGCCGTCGGGGAAGCCGGGGAAGTTCTCGACGTCCGTCGTGTTCATCAGGTCGCCGCCGATCTCGACCGACGAGGCCACGACCACCGGGTGCAGCTCGGCGCGCGCCGCGTAGATGGCGGCGGTCCAGCCGGCGGGGCCGGATCCGATGATGACGATGTCGCGCACGGCAACTCCTCGGGGTCTGTACGAGCGGTGACGGGTGGGGCGGGAGCCGAGCACCCGGAGCCGGTCGCTCGAATCGTTCCGCGGCTCCGTGGGCTACAACACATCCTAGGCGGGCACTATTCCGCGGGCCCGGGAGCGTGGGCAGCGCTACGGTCCGGTCGACTCAGCAGAACCGGAAAGAGCCTCTGACCGGGCTTTTGCCGGAGCCGCATCAGCGGCCCAGTCGGCGGAGCACCGGAGCCAGGACGGCGCGCAGCTCCGGCACCCGGAGGAACCAGAGGACCGCGAAGTAGACGAGCGCCATCACGGTGCCGATCGCGGCCATCGAGAGCAGCGGCTCCACGTAGTTCGAGACGGCGAAACCGCCCGCGCGCGTGCCGCCGAGGGCGACCAGGACGCCGTAGCCGGCGGCGGCCGAGGGCAGCGCGGCGAGGACGAACTGCGCGAGCCTGACGAGGATCCGCCTGCCTCCGCGGCCGCCGAGCCGGCGGCGCAGGAGGAGGGCCGCCACGAGGGCCTGCACGCAGATGCCGACCGAGGTCGCAGCGGCGATGCCGACGGCGGTGCGGTCGGCGGGGAGCCGGAGCACGATCAGGTACCCGGCGACCGCCACGACGACCTGCACCAGGGTGAACAGGAACGGCCGCGCTCCGTCGCTCAGGGCATAGAACGCGCGCTGCATGATGGCGATCGAGGAGAACAGCGGCAGGGCGATCACGTAGGCCACGGCGATCGCTCCGATGGCCTGCGCGTCCGCGAACGAGTCGGTGAAGACGGAGCCGAACGGCACCGCGACCACGACGATCGCGGCGGCGGCGAAGACGAGCATCATCAGCACCAGGCGGAGCGAGGTGGAGACGTCCGAGCGGAACTCCTTCATCTCCCCCCGCGCGGTGTGCCCGCTCATCTTGGTGAAGTACGCCATGGCGATCGAGATCGCGATGACCGAGTGGGGCAGCATGAAGATCAGCCACGCCTTCTGCAGCGCCGCGGCCGAGGGCCCCTCGCCGGACGCGGTGGAGGAGACCTGGCTCTCGACGATGCCGGCGACGATGGTCAGCATCACCGTGGCGAAGGACCACAGCGACATCCGCCCGGCCGTGCCGAGGCCGACGCCCCGGAAGCGGAAGTCGGGGCGGTAGCTGAGGCCGACCCTCCGCCAGAAGAGCATCAGGAACAGCGACTGGACGACGATGCCCAGCGTCGCGCTCCCGCCGAGAAGGGTGACCATCGCCGGGGACCACGAGTCGACCGGACGGTTCCCCTCCGGATCGGCGCCGAACAGCACCATGAAGGCGACGAGCCCGGCGATCACCACGACGTTGTTCAGCACGGGCGCCCAGGTGAAGGGGCCGAACGAGCCGCGGGCGTTGAGCACTTCGCCGAGGATCGTGAACAGGCCGTAGAAGAAGACCTGCGGCAGGCACCAGAACGCGAAGGCGACGGCCAGCTGGTACTGCTCCGGTCCGTAGCCGGGCGCGTAGAGGCGCACGAGCAGGGGAGCGAGGACCGTGGCGGCGATCGTGGTCACCAGGAGCAGGCCGAGCGCCAGGGTCAGCAGGCGGTTGATGTAGCCGCGGCCGCCGTCGGCGTCGAGGCCCGCCCGCACGATCTGCGGGACGAGGACGGCGTTCAGAGCGCCGCCCGCGATGATCGAGTAGATCGTGTTGGGAAGCAGGTTCGCCGTCGTGAAGGCGTCCGCGCCCGGCGCGACCGCGGCTCCGATCGTGTTCGCCATGACGATCGACATGACGAAGCCGAGGATCCGCGAGACCATCGTGCCGGAGGCGAGGACGGCGCTCGCGCGTCCGAGGGAGAAGCTAGCCACGCGGGTCCGATCGCTGGTCGTCGAGATCGGGCTGGACCTCGAGCACGGCGTTCGGGTCCTCCTCGTCCTCAGGGGTGTCGCCTCGACGGCGACGGCGGATATTGCGGAGGATGCCGGCTCCGAAGACGACGACGAGCGCGATCCCGATGACCAGGGTGCCGACGGTCTCCCAGTCGGCGCGGACGCTGGTCGTCATGCCCGTGGGGGTGCCGATGGGGACGCCCTGCGCCGAGGTCAGCTGCAGGCCGAGGCTCGTCTCGCCGTTGCCGACTCGGGCCTTCACGGGGATGAGGACGCGGCCCTGCGAGCGGGCGTCGATCTCGGTGGTCTCGATCGCCTCCTCGTCGATGTCGAGGACGGCGTTCGAGGTCGAGGCCTGGATGCGGACGGCGATCGGCCAGGGGAGCTCGTTGCGGACGTACACGGGGATGCTCGAGTCGCGGGAGACCTGCAGGATGCTGCCGGTCGCGTCGATCGACACCAGCGAGAGCGTCCGGTCGGCCTCGGTCATGGCCGCGCCGACGGCGTCGCCCCAGCCGCTGCCGTCTCCGCGCCAGGTCACGGAGAGCAGCGCCAGCACGTCGTTGCGGCTCTTGCCCGAGAGCAGCTCCGGTTCCTGCAGCACGGAGGAGAACGCCTCGACCTCGGAGCCGGCGTCGAGCACGTCGCGCACCCGGTCGAGCCGCGACTCCGACTCCGGCGAGTCGACGACGCTCGCGCCCTCGGTCGCGGGGACGGCGAGGGCGGTGGAGAGGGCGACTCCGCGGGCCCAGGGCAGCGACTCGATCGCGTCGAGGGTCTCGGAGAGGCGCGCGGCGCCGATCGCCGAGCCGCGGCCGAGGGTGAGCACGACGTCCGGCGCGGTCCCCTCCTCCTGCACCTCGGCGAGATCGGTCGCGATCTCGGACATGCGGGCGCGCCACTCGGTGTCGTCGGTGGCGGTGGCGGCCGCGTCGAACGCCTCGGTGAGGCGCGAGTCGGCCACGACCAGGTCCGAGTCGCCGACGGTGGCGCGCGAGGTGGTGGTCACCTCCTCCGGCAGCAGGAGACCGGAGGAGGGGACGACCGTGCGGTTCACTCCGCTGGCCGCGTAGACGTCGAGGTCCGACCCCCGGAGGGTGCCCTCGTCGGGCCACGCGACGCTGCCGAGGGAGGTGCTCCAGTCGGAGGCGAGCAGCGACTCGGTGCTCGGACGCGCCGGCAGGTCCTCGGCCGGCTGGTCGGAGTCGACGGCGACCGTGGGCGCCGGGCTGGCGGTGCCGGGGACCGCGGCGAAGCGGGTGTCGTCGATCGCGTACTCGAAGGAGGTGGGAGAGAGGAGCGCGGAGAGCCCGGCCTGCGCCTGGGCCGAGACGTCGGCGTCGGCGTACGGCAGGGCGAAGCGCTCGTTCGGCACGGACTGCAGCCGGTCGAGCCAGTCGAGGGCGGACTCCGGAGCGGCGCTGCCGAGAATGCGGATCGAGGCGAGGATGCGCGGGTCGACCCCGATCGTGACGCCCTTCCCCGCGACCGCGTCGAGCTGCCGGGTGAGGGTCCCCGTGCCGTCGGTGTAGTCGGCGAGGGCCTCGGCCGAGAGCAGGCCGTCGGCCGTGTCCGGGACGGTGAGCGGGACGAGGACGCTGACGCCGGTCTCTCGCTCCGGGGCCGCCGCGTCGTCGGTCAGCTCGACGGCGGTGCGAGCGGTCGAGACGACACCACCCGGACCGGTGACCGTGACGAGGACGGCGTGGGTGCCGAGCGCGGTCCGGTCGTTGGAGAAGGGGATCTGGTCGACCGGCACGGTGAGGCCGGCCTCGGCGGTGCTGGAGGGCAGCAGGCGCAGCTGGGCGGTCGCACGGACCGGGTCGGTGTCGTTGTCGGCCTCGGCGTCGAGCCAGTCGTGCAGCTCCGCGCGGGTGTCGAGGGTGGCGTAGGAGAGGGCGACCGTCACGTCGGCGCTGTCGATCGCCTCGGTGGTGCCGTTGCGCACGGCGATCGAGAGCTCGAGGTCCTGGCCGGGCCGCAGGACGCCGTCACTGCCGGCCCCGGCGGTCGTGGTGACTGTGCCGGGAGCGGGCGTCGAGGTCGCCGTCGCGGCGGTGACCGGGGCCGCGAGGGCGGGGGAGGCCACGCCGGTCAGGCCGAGCGCGAGAGCGGCAGCACCTGCCGAGCGGAGCAGGAGGAGGGCCGCCCGCGAGCGGCGGGAGCGGAGGGAGGGGTCGCGCCGATGCATCGGACTCACTCGGCCTCCATGCGGGTGATTCTACGGGCAGCCCTCCTCGGGGCAGGCGGTGCGTCCGCTGTGCACGCGGTTCTCCCTGTAACCCCCTGGCACGGTCACCCGCTGACGGGACACCCCCCGCCACTAGGATCGTGCGAATGCACAGCGTCCAGACCGCTCTCGAGACCCTCCGCGCGCTCGCGGGGACGCCCACGGTGACGCGGCTGGCGGAGGCCTTCGCGGCCCAGGGCCACGAGCTCGCGCTGGTCGGCGGCCCGGTCCGCGACGCCTTCC
>NZ_PSUC01000058.1:0-21794 GCF_002931635.1 Rathayibacter sp. AY2B7
GGGCGGGTGGGTGCTCACCCGCCCCACTCTAGGAGGAGGTGCCGGGGCTCAGGCTCCCTGAGCCACCGCGTCCTCGATCGGGGTGGGACCGGAGACGATCTCCCACGTCTTCGCGATGGAGGTCGGCTGCGCCAGGGCGGCGATCACCGTCGCGGCGACGTCCGCTCGCGGGATGCTCCCCTTCTCCACGGAGGTGCCGAGCGTGATCGTGCCGGTGCCCTCGTCGTCCGTCAGCCCGCCCGGGCGGAGGATCGTGTAGTCGAGGCCGGAGTCGCGCAGTGCCGCGTCGGCGTCGCGCTTGGCCTCGACGTAGGCCTTCCAGCCCTCCTCCGTGTCCTCGGGGAGCGGCTCGTCCACACCGATCGCACTGACCTGCACGAAGTGCTGGACCCCGACGATCGCGGCGGCCTTCTGGCTGAGGACGGACGCCCCCAGGTCGACGGTGCGCTTGCGCTCCGGGCCCGAGTCGGGTCCGGCTCCGGCGGTGAAGACCATGCCGTCGACGTGGCCCAGCGCCTCGGCGAAGGCCTCGGGCGTCGTGTCCTCGAGGTCGTGCACGAGCGGCTCGCCGCCCAGCCGGACGATGTCCTCGGCGTGATCGGGGTTGCGGATCACTCCGACCGACTCGTGGCCGGCGTCGTAGAGCAGGTGCAGGATCTGCTGCCCCACCTTGCCGTGAGCTCCGATGACGGCGATGCGTGTCATGGACGTTCCTCTCCTCGTCGGGGCGGGTCGCCCCGTGTTCGTGGTCCCCTCCATACTGCCGCGGCGTCCCTGGGCGCCCCCAGGCCTTGACGGCGTTCGGGCGCCGGGTCGTCAGGCGGCGAGGCGGTCGTCGCGTCCGGTGATGGCGAGCAGGCGGCTCTGGAGGGAGGCGGCGTCGTCGACCGGCACGGGCGCGGCGTAGAGGCCGCTCGCGCGCAGGGTCTCCTCCTGGGGTGCGAAGAGCTCCCAGACCGCTGCGACGAGCTCCTCGTCCAGCCGCTCGTCGCTGCCGGTCGCGCGGGCGAGGTCCCAGGCGTGGACGGTCACATCGGCCGTCTGCTCCTGCAGCAGCTCGACGGCGCTGACGGTGTCGCGCCCCAGCTGCACGGTCGCAGCCGGGTCGACGGTGCGGACAGCGTCGCGCAGGCGGTCGGTCACGCGACGCCACTCGCTCCTCAGATCGGTGGCGACGGACTCGAGGCGCAGCGCCGACTCGTCGCCCCCCGAGAGGAGCGTGTGCGCGCGCTGCTGCTCGCGGACGACGTGCAGCACCAGAGCGCGCGTGTCCCACTCGGTGTCGGGCGTGGGGGCCGACCAGTCCTCGACGGCGCTCAGCCGGAGCTCGAAGGCGCGGTGGGCGCGGTCCTGCAGATCGAGCCAGCGGCTCATTTCGGCGCCGGGGCCGGTCTCGGTGGCGGTGGGGGAGTCGGGCTGCTCGTGCGTCATGGTCTCTCCGGAGCGTCGTGGTGCTCGGGTCAACCGCGAGTGGTCGGCGCTCATTCCCGGCCGGCCCGGGCGCAGCGGCCGGGAAGCCGATGTCGGTGGTGGGTGCGATCATGTCCGGAGGTGTGGTCGAGCAGGACGGAGCGGCGTGAGCAAGCAGGACGGCACGGGGCGGCAGGTCACGACCGAGCCCTTCGACGACCCGCGCGCGAGCATCATGCACATCGACATGGACGCGTTCTTCGCCTCCGTCGAGCTGCTCGACCGGCCGGATCTGCGCGGGAGGCCGGTCATCGTGGGCCACCACGGAGCGCGCTCCGTCGTCACAGCGGCGACCTACGAGGCGCGCCGCTACGGCGTCAACTCGGCGATGCCCATGGCGGTCGCCCTCCGCCGCTGCCCGCAGGCCGTGGTCCTCGAGCCGCACATGGAGCGCTACCGCGAGGCCTCTCGCCGCGTCATGGCGATCTTCGACTCCTTCACGCCGCTGGTCGAGCGTCTGAGCATCGACGAGGCGTTCCTCGACGTCGCGGGTGCCCGCCGCATCTCGGGCTCGCCGTTCGCGATCGGCACCGAGATCCGCCGCCGGGTGCACGCCGAGCTCGGGCTGACCTGCTCGGTCGGGATCGCCAGCACCAAGTTCGTCGCCAAGCTCGCCTCCGGCCGCTCCAAGCCCGACGGTCTGCTGGTCGTCCCCGCCGACGGCGTCCGCGAGTTCCTCGATCCGCTGCCCGTGAGCGCGCTGTGGGGAGTCGGCGCGAGCACGGAGGAGGCGCTTCTGCGCCGCGGTCTGCGCACCGTCGCCGACGTCGCGACCACCCCGCTGCCGTCGCTGGTGTCCGCCCTCGGCGAGGCGACCGGGAGGCGCCTGCACGCCCTGGCGAACGGGGTGGATCCGCGGCCGGTCGACACCCGCCAGATCGAGAAGAGCGCCGGACACGAGATCACGTTCGCCGACGACGTGGCCGACCCCGAGCTCGTCCGTCGTGAGCTGCTGCGGCTCTGCGACAAGGTCGCCGTGCGGATGCGCCGCTCGGGAGTGCGCTGTCGCACCGTCGCGGTGAAGGTGCGCTTCGGCGACTTCAGCACCCTCACCCGCTCCCGCACGCTCGTCGAGGCGACGGACGTGGCCCGGGTCCTCTACGAGGCCTCCTCCGCGCTCCTCGAGGCGGCCAACCCGATGCGGCGGCCCGTGCGGCTGATCGGCGTGCGCGGCGAGCAGCTGGTCGAGGGCGACGACGTCGCGTTCTCCCTGTGGAGCGACTCCGACGACTGGCGCGACGCGGAGCTCGCTGTCGACGGCGTGGCCGCCCGCTTCGGCTCCGGGGCCGTGCGTCCCGCCTCGCTCCTGTCCCGGTCGGCTCCCGAGTCGGCCAAGGGGATCGACCTCAGCGACACGCTCGCTACGCGGAACCGATCGTCAGACTGATCGGGCGGTGGTCGGAGCCGTTCGGCGGCAGGACCGCGACGGTCGCGGCGGTGACGCCGTCGGCGAGCGCGTGGTCGAGCGAGACGAGCGGCAGCAGGGACGGCCAGGTCGCCGGGAAGCCGACACCGCCCGTGCGGACGAGGCCCGCCTCCGCCAGCACCGGAGCGAACAGGTGGTCGTCCGTCGGCGTGTTGAAATCGCCGATGACCAGTGTCCGCTCCGACTCGTCGTCTCGGAGAGCGGTGGCGAGGTTCGAGAGCATGGTGTCCCGCTCCTCGTGGTCGCCCGGCCGGAACGAGGCCAGGTGCACCACGAACAGGCGAGCGCCGCCGACCGGCGTGTCGACGTCGACGGCGAGCGCGCGCTCCCAGCCGAGACCGAGGTCGAGCGGCTCCTCGTCGGTCAGCTCGGTCCGGCTCCAGACGCCGACGGTGCTCGAGACGGACGAGTACGGGTACTCGTCGGCCAGCTCGGCGTCGACCGCGTCCACAGCGTCTCCGTCGAGCTCCTGCAGCGCGATCACGTCGGGGCCGCGGGCGGCGAGCGAGGCGGCGAGCCCGCCGGCGTCGCCGCTCGTCTCGATGTTCTGGCTGACGACGGTGAACGAGCCGGAGCGCACGGCCGGCGCCGGCAGTGCGACCGGCAGCACCAGCACGCCGTAGACCATCGCCAGCACGGTGACCGCGGCCGCTGTCCGGCGCGACCGGAGGGCCGCCGCGGCCGCGATGAGGAGCAGCACGAGGAGCCCCGTCCAGGGGATCCCGACCTCGAGGACCGACAGCCAGCCGATCGGATCGGGCAGCGCGCGGTGGAAGGCGAGGAAGGCTGCGAGCACGAGGCTCGCGACCGCCACCGCGGCCGAGCGCACGGGGCGGCGGCGGCGGGTGCGGGCGGACATTCGTCGATCATGGCAGCAGGTCCCCGGAGGTCCATGGACGAGTCCTGTGCGCCCCGGCGGGCCGCTTGTCGCCGCGGAGAGCCGCGGAGTACCGTCGCACCATGCCCAACATCGCAGTCTCCCTGGCCGACACCGTCACCACCGCGGGTACCGCGACGATCTACGGCGAGCCCGTCACCGTCGACGGCGTCTCGCTCGTCCCCGTCGCCCTCCGCTGGTTCGGCTTCGGCGGAGGCAGCGGCTCCGAGGACGGCCAGGAGGGCGGCGGCGGGGGCGGCGGCGCCACGGTCATCCCGATCGGCGCCTACATCAAGGACGACCTCGGCCTGCGGTTCCAGCCGAACGTGATCTCGGTCCTCGCCGTCGGCATCCCCTTCGTCTGGGTGACCGGCAAGGCCCTCGCGCGCATCATCCGCGCCCTCAAGAAGTAGCCGGAGCGGCCCCGCGTCAGCTGGCGCGCTGCTGGCGCGCGGGGTACCACTTCTTCTTCGTCCGGCCGAAGCCGACGATCAGCCGCTCGGCGTCGTCCGGCCGGCGGGGGTCGTAGATCACCGCGGCGGGCTCACCGGCCATCCACGCGTCCCCCCGCTTCAGCGGGTATTTCTGCGCGCGCTTCTCCACACCCTCGGCGGTCCGGTAGACGACCAGGAGCCGGCCCAGATCCCGTGCAGAATCGCGATCGCCGCGTGCCGGATCCGGCCCGACGACGCGAGCGGGCACCCGCGTGCCGTAGCTGAGCAGCTCGCGGCGGATCCGCGCACGGCGCTGCCAGAGCAGGGCCTGCAGCAGGACGATGAGCAGCACGGCCAGGACGACGACCACCGACCACGACATGACGTCTATGATTGCCGACGAACACGGGAGTCCGGTGCACCGGGCTGAGAGGAAGGCCGCAGCCTTCGACCGTCGAACCTGATCTGGGTCATGCCAGCGAAGGAACGTTTCGATCTCCTCTTACCAACCCGTGCCCTCCATTCGCTTCCACGAAAGGGCACGTCAGTGCAGAACACGAACGCGCAGAACACGAACGCGCAGAACACGCAGAACCTCACCTCCTCCGCCCCGGCCCGGCGCGATCTGCGCTGGCGGGTCGTCGACATCGTGGTGGCGAGCGTCGTCGCCGTCGCGAGCGGGATCGTCTTCTGGGCCTGGGGCCTGGCGACGAACGTCCTCGGCCTCGCCTTCGAGTTCCTGCCCGGGCTCGGCGGGCTCCTCGGCGGCGGCTGGCTCTTCGCCGGCGTCCTCGGCGGCCTGATCATCCGCAAGCCCGGAGCCGCTCTCTACACCGAGCTGGTCGCCGCGGCCGTGTCGGCTCTGATCGGCACCCAGTGGGGCTTCACCGTGCTGATCTCCGGACTCGTGCAGGGACTCGGCGCGGAGATCGTCCTGGCGCTCTTCCTCTACCGCAGCGGCCGTCCGCTCGTCGCGATGCTGGCCGGTGCCGGTGCCGGGCTGGCCCTCGCGATCAACGACCTGCTGTCGTACTACGCCGTCAACGACGCGCTCTTCAAGACCGTCTACGTCGCCTCCTCGATCGTCTCGGGCGCGCTCCTGGCCGGGCTGCTGTCCTGGTTCGCGGTGCGGGGGCTCGCGGCCTCGGGAGCGCTGGACCGCTTCGCCTCCGGGCGCGAGGGCCGGACGGTCGAGGGAGCCGGCGCGGGCGCTCGATGAGCGGCGCCTCCGTCCGGGCGCGGGGCTGGAGCTGGCGGCATGCGGGACGGTCCCGCGACGCCCTCTCCGGCCTCGATCTCGCGCTGGAGCCGGGGGAGCGCGTGCTGCTCCTCGGCCCCTCCGGTGCGGGCAAGAGCACGCTGCTGCACGCCCTGGCCGGCGTCCTCGGCGGGGAGGAGGACGGCTCCGCGGCCGGCGAGCTCGAGATCGACGGAGCGGCGCCGCTCACCCGGCGCGGTGTCGCGGGGCTCGTGCTGCAGGATCCGGACACCCAGGCGGTCCTGGCGCGGGTCGGCGACGACGTCGCGTTCGCCTGCGAGAACCTCGGCGTGCCGCGCGAGGAGATCCCCGCGCGAGTGCGGGAGGCGCTCGGCGACGTCGGGCTCGACGTGCCGCTGGACCACTCCACCTCGGCGCTCTCGGGCGGGCAGAAGCAGAGGCTCGCCCTGGCGGGTGTGCTCGCCATGCGTCCGCGGCTCCTGCTCCTCGACGAGCCCACCGCCAACCTCGATCCGGACGGCGTGCGCGAGGTGCGGGCGGCGGTGGAGCGCACGGCCGCCCGCACGGGGGCGACGCTGATCGTCGTCGAGCACCGGGTCGACGTGTGGGTCGGCCTCGTCGACCGGATCGTGGTGCTCGGGCGGGACGGCGCGGTCGTCGCGGACGGCGCTCCGGTCGAGGTCCTCGATCGGGCGCACGACGTGCTCCGCGCCTCCGGCGTCTGGCTGCCCGGTGACACCCCCGCCCGGCGCGGGGCGAGCGTGCTGCCCTCGCCCGTCGCCCTGAGCGCGCACGACCTCGCCATCGGCCGTCCCGTCCTCGGGCGCCGCCGCTCGACCATCGTGGCCTCGGGGCTCGAGCTCGCCGTCGACTCCGCGCGGGCCACGGCCGTGCTGGGACCCAACGGCGCAGGGAAATCGACCCTCGCGCTCACGCTGGCCGGTCTCCTGCCGCCGGTCGCGGGGCGAGTGACCGCCTCCGAGTCGCTCCGCGCCGGTGCGGGCCCCGAGCCGATCCGCTGGACCTCGGCTCAGCTCGCCGGACGGATCGCGATGGTGTTCCAGGAGCCGGAGCACCAGTTCCTCACCGCTCGCGTGCGCGCCGAGCTCGCGCTGGGCGCCCGCGACGAGACGGAGCGGCATCGGGCGGAGGAGCTCCTGGAGCGCCTCGGCCTCGCGCACCTCGCCGACGCCAACCCGTTCACCCTCTCCGGAGGCGAGAAGCGGCGCCTGGCCGTCGCGTCCGCCCTCACCCGGTCGCCGTCCGTGCTCGTCCTCGACGAGCCGACGTTCGGGCAGGACCGCCTGACCTGGGAGGTGCTCGTCGACCTCCTCGCCGAGCAGCGCGACGCGGGCACGGCGGTGCTCGCCGTCACCCACGACGAGGCGCTGGTCGCCGCCCTCGCCGACTCGGCCGTCACCCTCGGCGCCCGCGAGGCGGTGTCGGGATGACGCTCCTCGACTCCGTTCCCGCGCGCAGCCGGATCGCCCGGGCCAACCCGGTCGCCAAGCTCCTCGCCAGCCTGGTCATCGCGTTCGCGCTCCTCCTCACGGTCGATGCGGTCTCCGCGGCGACGGCGCTGGCGCTCGAGCTGCTGGTTCTGCCCTTCGCGGGGCTCCGGGCGGGTGAGCTCGTGCGGCGGACGGCTCCCGTCTGGATCGCGGCTCCCCTCGCGGGCCTCTCGACAGTCCTCTACGGGCGTGACAGCGGCGCCGTCTACGCGGAGTTCCTCCTCGTCTCGGTCACGGAGGGATCCGTCGCCCTCGGGCTGGCCATCGCGCTGCGCGTCCTGGCGATCGGACTGCCGAGCGTGGTCCTCATCGCCACCACCGACCCGACCGACCTGGCGGACGGCCTCGCGCAGATCCTGCGACTGCCCTCGCGCTTCGTGCTCGGCGCTCTCGCCGGCATGCGGCTCGTCGGTCTGCTCGTCGACGACTGGCGCACCCTGTCGATGGCCCGCCGCGCCCGCGGGGTCGCCGACGGCCGCGGGCCCGTCGAGGCGCTCCGCAGCCTCGCGGCCCGCACGTTCTCGCTGCTCGTGCTGGCCATCCGGCGGGGGAGCAGGCTCGCGACGGCGATGGAGGCGAAGGGCTTCGGCTCCGGCGTCCCGCGCACCTGGGCGCGGCAGTCGCGCCTCGGAGCCGGCGACCTCCTGCTGCTCGCGGGCGGAGTGCTGATCGCTGCCGTCGCCGTGACCGCCGCCGTCGTCACCGGCTCCTGGAGCTTCGTCCTGCATGGCTGAGCGGATCCTGCCGCTGACGGATCACACGGCGGGCGACCTCGCCCGCTCCGTGATCGCGCGGCGTCGTCGGACGGTGCTGCTGGACGGACCGAGCGGCTCCGGCAAGTCGACGTTCGCGCGCGCGCTGGTCGAGCAGCTCCGTCTCGCGCCGGCGGCATCGTCGGTCGCGCTCGTGCGGATGGACGACCTCTACCCCGGCTGGACGGGCCTGGACCGGGCGTCACGGGAGACGGCCGGGACGCTCGTCCGCCCCCACGGCCTCGGCCTCGCGGCGCACTGGCGGCCCTGGAACTGGGCCGCGGGGACGACGGCCGGGCGCCGCGTCGTCCGCGAGACGCTTCTCGTGCTGGAGGGCTGCGGATCGGCCGGCGCCGCCGCGCGCCGCCACGCCGATCTGGTGGTCTGGCTCGAGGCCGACGACGAGGTGCGGCGCGTGCGCGCGCTCGAGCGCGACGGCGAGCTCTTCGCTCCGCACTGGGACGCCTGGGACCGCGACTTCCGCTCCTACTGCGCTCGGGAGCGGCCCCGGGAGAACGCCGACCTCGTGCTGGACACGGGCGGCGGGGGAGCGGTGCGCGGCTGAGGGGTCCCCTCCGAGCGCGGCGACGCGCGGATGCCGGTGGGAGGCTCGCCCTCGGCGGCGATCAGGCCCAGCCGAGCTCGTGCAGCCGGTCGTCGTCGATGCCGTAGAAGTGGGCGATCTCGTGGACGAGCGTGACGTGGATCTCGTCGCGCAGCGCGTCCAGATCGTCGCACGCGGCGAGGTGCGGCTCGCGGAACAGCACGATGCGGTCGGGCATCTCGCCGAAGCCGTAGCGCTCGCGCTCGGTGAGGGCGACGCCGTCGTAGTAGCCGAGCAGATCCAGGGTCCCGTCCTCGGGCCGGTCCTCCACGACGAACACGACGTTGTCGAGCCCGTCGACCATGTCGTCCGGGAGCGCGTCGAGCTCGGAGATCACCAGGGCTTCGAAGGCGTCCTCGTCCAGCTCGAGCATCCGGGACCTCTCTGCGTCGGCGATCGCTGCCGGTCGCCGGATGTGCGAAGAGGCCCGGAGTCGGAACTCCGGGCCTCTTCCGCTGCATGCACAGCCACTGGGGTGAGTAACGGGGCTCGAACCCGCGACCTCCTAGACCACAACCAGGCGCTCTGCCAACTGAGCTATACCCACCAGGAGCGTGTTCCGGCGGGGTGACCCGCCGAAGCAACTGTACGAGAGTACTACATCCGCGAGGCGAACTCGTCCACGACGGCGGCCGACACGGCCTGCACCTCGGCGGTGCTCGGCCCCGGCTGCTCCACGAACACGGCACGGCGGTAGTACTGCAGCTCGCGGATGCTCTCGAGGATGTCGGCGAGGGCGCGGTGTCCGCCGTGCTTCTTGGGCGCGTTGAAGTAGATGCGCGGGAACCAGCGCCGTGCCAGCTCCTTGATCGTGCTGACGTCGACGTTGCGGTAGTGCAGGTGGCCGTCGAGACGCGGCATGAACTTCGCGAGGAAGGCGCGGTCGGTGCCGATCGAGTTGCCGGCGAGGGGGGCCTGCTGCTCCGCCGGGACGTGCTTCAGCACGTACTCCAGCACCTCGTACTCGGCCTCCGCGACGCTGACGCCGGAGGGGATCTCGACCAGCAGCCCGGAGGTCTCGTGCATCGACCGGACGAAGTCGCCCATGTTCTCGAGCGCGGTCGCGTCGGGCCGGATGACGAGGGAGAGTCCCTCGTCGAGCGGGTTCAGCTCGAAGTCGGTGACGACGACGGCGATCTCGACGAGCTCGTCGACGGAGAGGTCGAGCCCCGTCATCTCGCAGTCGATCCAGACAAGACGGTCGGGGGCGCTACTCATGCGGGGCAGTCTATCGGCGGCCGCCGACACCCGGTCCGGCCGTCCCGCTCGTCCTACACTGGTCCCTCGTGATCACGCTCGCCTGCTGCCTCCTCATCGTCAACGCCGTGTGGAACGCGATCGTCTGGCCGCCCTTCCTCCGCCGCGTCCGCAAGGACCCGCGGGCGCGCGACGCGGACGGCCGCGCGACGACCTTCCTCCGCGTGCACACGGTCCTCATCGGCGTGTCGTTCGCTCTCGCCGTGGTCTCCCTGGTCGTGGGAGTGCTGGGACTCGTCCGGGGCGCCTAGGCCCCGGCGGGCGCGGCCCCTGCGCTTCGGTATCGTGGTCCGAGTCCGCCCCCGTAGCTCAGCGGATAGAGCAGGAGCCTTCTAATCTCTTGGTCGCAGGTTCGATTCCTGCCGGGGGCACCATCGGATCGGGAGCGCTCCGGTCGCGGTCTCAGGACTTGTCCCCGGTGGCCTGGGGATCATCGACGACGCCTCGCGCTCGTCCTTCGACCGCGTCGCGGCCTCTCCTCGGGCGGCGCTGCGCTCCTCCGAGGAGTGATGCCCGGCACCCACGGGGTTTTCCTCCGCTCCGGTGACCCTCGGACGAGGACTCGCGGTCGCTCCACCAGTAACACACCGGCAAATCGGAGGCAACACCGGCGTGTTTCCCACCCGAAGTCGTTTGAGTGCCATTCAGGCACCTAGTCTTGGGGTGTCCGGAATTACAACGACGTAACGAACGGAGGTACGACCATGCTGCTCCTCGCCATCCTCGGTGGAATCGCCGTC
Source organism: Rathayibacter sp. AY2B7 (assembly GCF_002931635.1). Lineage (NCBI taxonomy): Bacteria > Bacillati > Actinomycetota > Actinomycetes > Micrococcales > Microbacteriaceae > Rathayibacter > Rathayibacter sp. AY2B7. The sequence continues at coordinate 10,291 of NZ_PSUC01000058.1, forward strand.
GCGTGGACGATCGTCGCGGCGCCCCTCGCCGTACTGGTCGGCCGAGTCGCCCGTGCACGTGATGCACACAGCTAGTCAGTACACGCACCGCCCGCACCACGGAGAAGGCCCCGATCGCACTCGCGATCGGGGCCTTCTTCTCGTGGTCGGGAGCACTCAGACCGAGCTGCGCTCCTGGCCTCGGTCGTCGTCCGAGGCGGACCGCTCGAACCGGGGCTCGTCCGCCCGGACGACCGCCTCGTCGTCGGCCGGCACGTCGTCTCGGTCTCCGTCGGCCGGAGCCGACGGCGTCGCGTCGTGCTCCGCGTCCGGCTGCGGCTCGGTGGCAGGAGCCGAGCGCTGCGGGTCGACGGGCGGCAGCTCCTCCACGGGACGCTCGCGCGACGGCACCTCCAGGCGGTCGACGTCGGCGAGCAGGCGGCGGGTCTCCTCCTGCGAGGCGTCCCCGGCCGACGCGGGGAGGACGATCGTGGGCGTCTGCGGGGCTGCAGAGCCGGAGGCGGAGCCCGCGCCGACGACGACCGGTGCGACGGCGGTCGGCCCGGCGGCCGGGGGAGCGGTGCGCTGGGGAGCGGCCTCGGCGGTGCTCGCGGCCCGATCGGACGACGGAGCGGACTCGGCGGAGCGGTCTCGACCCGTCTCCGAGAAGCGCCAGCGCTCGAGGTCGGCGAGGAAGGCCTTCCGGGCGCGCCCGGGCTTGTCCCGCCACTGCACGAGGCGGTCGCGGAACTCGCCCACGCTCGCCTGCGTCTGGTAGCCGCCGGTGCTCGACGTGTGCTTCAGCTCGGCGAGCTCGTGAGCGGCCCAGTTGGCCGCGACGCCGGAGCCCTTGACGGGCAGGAGGCGCAGGTGCGTCTCGGCCTGCGCGGACGCGCGGTCGCTGAGGACGCGCTCCGGGCTGCTGAGGACGTTCCAGGCCGAGGCGTCGACCGCGGCGTCGACGAGCGTCGCGATGACCGCGTTCTTCCGCTCGTGATCCTGCTGACGGATGAGGCGCGCGATGGACGCTCGGAAGACGGAGGCGATCACGATCGCTCCGACCACCACGGCCAGCAGGACCACAGCGGCCGTGAAGACCGCCTGGTGCCCGTCGCTCGTGCGGATCCAGGACATGAACTCGTTCCACCACTGCATGGGGCGAACGCTATCCGGGGCGGTCGCCGCGGCCCGGTCGGCACGCCGCCGACCGGGCGGATCGGCGCGTCAGGCGACGCGGAAGACCTCGATCGCGTCGTCGACGCTCCAGAACTCGCCGAGCTCGGCGCCGGCGGGCATGCCCGCCCGTAGCAGCCGGGCGCGGTACCGCTCGCCGAGCGGATCCTCGACCAGCTCGATGTGACCGACCACGGCGCCCGAGCCGGTGCTCACGCGCCACAGCCGGGCGTTGACCCGGGTGAGCGTCGGCGGGGTGCGGGTGGCGTGCAGCGTGGACAGGGACATCGGTTCCTCCTGCTCGAGTCTCGGAGCACCCACCGGCCGAGTGCTGTCGCAGACTACGGCCGACCACCGACATCCCCGCCGGGCCGTCAGCGCAGGGTCGTGCCGTGCACCGCGAACTCCTCGATCGCGTCGATCTCCTCCTGCGAGAGGGGGCCGGCGTCCAGCGCGGCGACGTTCTGCTCGAGCTGCGCGACGCTCGACGCTCCGATGATGGCGCTCGTGACGGTGGGCACCCGGAGCACCCAGCTCAGGGCGAGCTGGGCCAGCGACTGGCCGCGCTGCTGCGCGATCGCGTTCAGACCGCGGGCCCGCGTGAGGTAGGCCTCGTCGATCCGGTCGGAGGAGAGGAAGCGCGACGTCGCCGCACGGGACCCCTCCGGCACGGTGCCGTCGAGGTAGCGGTCCGTCAGGAGCCCCTGCGCCAGCGGCGAGAAGACGATGCAGCCGGTGCCGAGCTCGTCGAGCACGGGGAAGAGGCCGTCCTCGGGTCCGCGGTCGAAGAGCGAGTAGCGGGGCTGGTGCAGGAGGAGCGGCACTCCGCTGCCCGCCAGTGCCGCCTGCGCGGCCCGGGTCTGCTCGGGCGAGTAGTTCGAGATGCCGGCGTAGAGCGCCTTGCCCGACTCCACCGCCGAGACGAGAGCGCCCATGGTCTCCTCGATCGGAGTCTCCGGGTCCGGCCGGTGCGAGTAGAAGACGTCGACGTAGTCGACGCCGATCCGCTGCAGGCTCTGGTCGAGCGAGGAGAGCAGGTACTTGCGCGAGCCGCCGTCCCCGTACGGGCCGGGCCACATGTCGTATCCGGCCTTGGACGAGATGACGATCTCGTCGCGGTACGGGCGGAGGTCCTCCGCGAGGATGCGGCCGAAGGCCGTCTCGGCGGCGCCGTAGGGCGGTCCGTAGTTGTTCGCGAGGTCGAAGTGGGTGACGCCCAGGTCGAAGGCGCGGCGGAGGATCGCGCGCTGCGTGTCGAGGGAGCGGTCGGATCCGAAGTTGTGCCACAGGCCCAGCGACAGGGCGGGCAGCAGCAGGCCGCTCCGTCCGGTGCGTCGGTAGTCCATGCGGTCGTAGCGGGCGGGGGCGGCGTCGTAGCTCACGGCGCGACTCTATTGCAGGGGGCGGATCCGCGGAATGCAGGGGGCGGTGAGCGTGTTGGACCGACTGACGCCTCCGGCACCCCGGACGCGTCGACGCGACAGGAAGTGAGTCACACGCAATGCGCACATTCGTACTCGCCGGAGGATGCTTCTGGTGTCTGGACGCCGTCTACCGCGTCCTCGACGGCGTGACCGACGTCGTCTCCGGCTACACCGGCGGCCGCACGACCGAGCCCGACTACGAGGACGTCTGCTCCGGGCGCACCGGCCACGCCGAGGCCGTCGCCGTCACCTTCGACCCCGAGGTCATCCCCGAGCAGGTCGTCCTCGACGTCTTCTTCACCCTGCACGACCCGCGACAGCTGAACCGCCAGGGCAACGACGTCGGCACGCAGTACCGCTCGGCGATGTTCTACTCCTCCGACGAGGAGAAGGAGCTGTTCGAGACCGCGCGCGACCGTGCGTCCGAGTGGTGGGACGGCCCGATCGTCACCGAGATCTCGCCGCTGGGCGTCTACTACCCCGCCGAGGACTACCACCAGGACTTCTTCGCGAAGAACCCGGGCCAGGGCTACTGCATGGCGGTCGCACTGCCCAAGGTGAACAAGATCCGCAAGTCCTACTCGAGGTACATCACGGCGTCGTAACGCTCCTCCACAGGGGACGATCCGCTCGTCCTCTCCCCAGAAGGGCCCGCCTCCACCTCGGAGGCGGGCCCTTCGTCGCGACACTGGCCCTGCGGCGCCCGAGCGGTACCAGCCCCCTCCGCCCGGGCGCCGTGCCCGTCGCAGCCGTGGCGGGGCAGGAGTAGAGAGGACACGACCATGACCGACACGCTGACCGTCATCGGGACCATCGGCACCGAGCCGCGGAGCATCGACACCTCCAGCGGCACCGCGATGACCAGCTTCCGGCTCGCCTCGACGCAGCGGCGCTACGACCGCTCGGAGCAGCGCTGGGTCGACGTCTCGACCAACTGGTACACCGTCACCGCGTTCAACGGCCTGGCCGGCAATGCGCTGTCCTCCCTGTCGCGCGGCGACCGGATCCTCGTCACCGGGCGGCTCGGGGTGAGGGCCTGGGAGGCGGGAGGAAAGGCCGGCACCGATGTGGTCCTCACGGCCGAGGGCATCGGGCACGACCTCGCCTGGGGGACCAGCAGCTTCACGAAGACCGTCGGGCGCGCCTCTGCTCCCGCCCCCGCCGCCGAGCCCGCGTGGAGCGAGGAGGCGCCGCGCGAGGGCGCCGCGGCGGGGGACTGGGGCGCGTCGGGCCATGACCGCGGTGATGCCGCGCCCGAGCCGCCGATAGCGGCGGGCGTCGGCGGAGGCGCTCCCGGTCTCTCGGTAGGATCCGGGGAGACCCCGTTCTGATCCGGGGGACCGGAGCGAGAGCCGTCCCGGTCGGGAGGAGCCGGGCGTGACACGGAACCGAGCGGCCCGCATCGCGCTCGTGCTCGGCGGTCTCGCCGTCTGCCTCTCCGGCTGCACGTCGCCGTCGGCGCCGGACCCGGTGGTGTCCTCCTCCACGGCCGAGGCGCCGGCACCGGCGGAGTCCACCGCACCCGTCGCCTTCGTGCCGGGCGGGACGACGGAGCAGAACCTCCCCGTGTTCGAGCAGACCCTTCGCGCGGCGGCCGAGCCCGATCCGGAGGTGAGCGGCTCCAGTGTGGTCGACGCGCTCGTTGCGGCGGGGTTCTCCCGCGAGTCGATGCAGCTGACGGCCGACGAGACCTCGGTCGGACTCGACGCGGACTCGGTGCAGGTGTCCGTCAAGCTCGGTGAGTCGTGCCTCATCGGCCAGTACGGCCCGAAGAGCGGCGGGGTGCGGGCGGTGATCGCGGCACCGATCGCGACCGGCGCCTGCCTGGTCGGCCGGACCGTCCCGATCGACGGCTGACCCGGCGACGCTCGAGACGAGACGCCCCGTCATGTGCCCCGGTCGGGGTCGAGAAGGACGAAGGGATCCTCGACATGCCTCCACGCCTCCCGATCGCGAGAGAGCGGGGAAACCGTCCCGCACCTCCGGGGGACCACTGCGAGCGGTGCGGAGAGGAGGATCGGCGCCGTCTCCTCCGGCTGGGACCGTTGGTGGAGGGGCGATCGACGCCGGCCTGCCCTCCCCGGGAGTCCGCTCCGCACGGTTAGGCTGCCCTGGCCGACACGTGTGCCCCAGCGGGGGTACCGGGACGGACGTGCCGACGGGAGCGCTCGGCACGAGGACCACGACGAGGGGGAACTCGCCATGACCACATCCCGTCCGCAGACGCCGACGCGAGCGAGGTGGATGCGCACCGCCATCGCGGTCGCGAGCACAGCGGCCGTCGTCCTGGGAGTGACGACCGGAGCCGGAGCGGCCGCCGCCGCAGAGAGCCGCATGACCGCGCTGGTCAGCCCCTACAACTGGTCGACTACCGAGACGTTCTCGGCAGCCCAGGTCGCCCCCGTCGCGGGCGACGTCACCGGGCTCGACGTCACGCTGTCCGATTCCGCTCGGCCGACGGGCACGTATCCGGCGTTCACGACCTACAACTGGGCGATAGGCGACTACGACCTCGCCGGGACGGTGAACCTCGCCTCTGGTAGCCGCTCTTTCCGCATCGACCTGAAGCAGCCCCTCGCCTCCTTCGGCGGTGGGACCGTCGCTCTCCAGATCACGGCGCAGAAGCAGCCCGTCAAGACCCCCCGGGAGCCGATCGGCCAGCCGGTCGACAGCGGCTACGAGCTGACCACATCGGCCACCCTCTCCGTCGCCGGAGCCTCCGGCACCGGCGGCGTCGGCAGGGTCGATCTCAGCGGAACCGCGCAGACGTTGCAGCGCAGCGCCGCCTACTTCGCGTACAGCAGCGCCGCCGAACTACCGGAGGTCAAGGGCGGCGACACCGTCGTCCTCGAGACGAGCCAGCCCGGCTTCTACGACCTCCAGGGTCTCGCCGCCTACGTCGGTCCGAGCAGGACCGAGCGGATCCCCGCCCAGGTGAGTGCGGACAGCGACCAGTCCAAGGTCACCGTCACGATCCCCTCGAGCGCCTACGACGCCTACAAGGACCGCGTCAACAGCCTCGTCCAGGTCACCGGCGTCAGCAACGGCAGGGTGCAGCAGCCGCGCGGAGCGACCATCACGTCGGACGCCGCAGTCCGCGTCACGGGAAGCGGGGCCACTACCCCGCCGGTCACGCCGACCCCGACGGCCACCGCGACCACCCCGCCGGTCACGCCGACCCCGACCACTCCTCCGGTCACGCCCACGCCGACCGCCACGCCGACGGCCCCGCCCGCCGGCTCGCCGGTCGTCTCGCGCATCTCGGGCACCGACCGTCAGGGCACCGCGGTCGAGGTGTCCAAGCGCACCTTCCCGGCGAACGTCCCCGTCGTCTACGTCGCCACCGGGCAGAACTTCCCGGACGCGCTCAGCGCCGGACCCGCCGCGGCCAAAGCGGGCGGGCCGCTGCTCCTGGTCGACCGCGACTCGATGAGCCAGGTCGTCCGCACCGAGCTGACACGTCTCAAGCCCGCGAAGATCGTCGTCGTCGGCTCCGAGCTCAGCGTCGGCAGCCAGGTCTACAGCGACCTGGCCGGGTACGCGACGAACAAGAACATCACGCGCCTCGGCGGAGTCGACCGCTACGACACGTCGAAGAAGATCCTGCAGTACGCCTTCCCCGGCGGCTCCTCGAGCGCCTGGCTGGCGACGGGCGAGAAGTTCCCCGACGCTCTGAGCGCCAGCGCCGCGGCCGGCGCGAAGGACGCTCCGGTGGTGCTGACCAACGGCACCGGCTCCACGGTGGACCCCCTCACCCAGCAGATCATCAGCGGCCTCAAGATCAGGACGCTGACCATCGCGGGCTCCTCGCTCTCGGTCAGCGCCGGCATCGAGCGCTCGATCACGGGCCCGGTGATCACCCGCATCGGCGGGACCGACCGGTACGACACGTCGGAGAAGCTGAACAAGGCGGCCTTCACCTCGGCGAAGACCGTCTACCTCGCGACCGGTGAGAAGTTCCCCGACGCCCTGGCCGGAGCCACGGCGGCGGGCTACACCGGGAGCCCGCTCTTCGCGGTCCAGCCCACCTGCGTGCCCCGCGCGGTCCTCGCCGACATCTCCGCATCCAAGGCGACGCAGGTGATCCTGCTCGGCAGCACGGACACGCTGTCCGAGGCGGTGGAGCGCCTGACGCCCTGCAGCTGATCCGAACCGTCGGCCGCTGACGCGATCCGCCCTCCCCACCGGCCCTGCCGGAGCGGAGGGCGGTCCGCGTTGAGACGCTCCCTCCGACGCGGACCGGCGAGTTCCCGTTATCCTCGACTGGTGCGGACGGTCCCGCGGCCTGCGCTCCGCGTCGGCCGGGGCCCGGCGTCCCGCCCCGGTCCGAGCCTCCGTCAGCGCCTCCGCGCGGAGCAGGGACCGGCGGGCGACCCGACTCCGCGCAGACCGACGGACTTGAGGACTGGGCATGGCTGAATACATCTACTCGATGGTGCGCGCGCGGAAGGCGGTCGGCGACAAGCTGATCCTGGACGACGTCACCATGTCGTTCCTGCCGGGAGCGAAGATCGGCGTTGTGGGGCCGAACGGCGCCGGCAAGTCGACGATCCTGAAGATCATGGCGGGGCTGGACACGCCGAGCAACGGCGAGGCGCGGCTCAGCCCGGGCTACACCGTCGGCATCCTGATGCAGGAGCCCGAGCTCGACGAGACCAAGACGGTCCTCGAGAACGTCCAGGAGGGCGTGGGCGAGATCAAGGGCAAGATCGACCGCTTCAACGAGATCTCCCTCGCGATGGCCGACCCGGACGCCGACTTCGACAGCCTCCTCGCCGAGATGGGGACCCTGCAGGAGGCGATCGACGCCGCCGACGCCTGGGACCTGGACTCGCAGCTGGAGCAGGCGATGGACGCGCTGCGCACCCCGCCGGGGGACTCCCTCGTCACCAACCTCTCGGGTGGCGAGAAGCGCCGCGTGGCGCTCACCAAGCTCCTCCTGCAGAAGCCCGACCTGCTGCTGCTCGACGAGCCCACCAACCACCTCGACGCCGAGAGCGTGCTCTGGCTCGAGCAGTTCCTCTCGAAGTACCCCGGCGCCGTGCTCGCCGTCACCCACGACCGGTACTTCCTCGACAACGTCGCGGAGTGGATCGCCGAGGTCGACCGCGGACACCTCTACCCCTACGAGGGCAACTACTCGACGTACCTCGAGAAGAAGAGCGCCCGCCTGGAGGTCCAGGGCAAGAAGGACGCCAAGCTCGCCAAGCGGCTCACCACCGAGCTCGACTGGGTGCGCAGCAACGCCAAGGGCCGTCAGGCCAAGTCGAAGGCGCGCCTGGCGCGCTACGAGGAGATGGCGGCCGAGGCCGAGAAGACGCGCGTGCTCGACTTCGAGGAGATCGTCATCCCGGTGGGCCCACGTCTCGGCTCCCAGGTCATCGACGCGAAGAAGCTGCACAAGCAGTTCGGCGAGCGCGTCCTCATCGACGACCTCAGCTTCACGCTGCCCCGCAACGGCATCGTCGGCGTCATCGGCCCGAACGGCGTCGGCAAGACCACGCTCTTCAAGACGATCGTCGGCTTCGAGCCGCTCGACTCGGGCGACCTGAAGATCGGCGAGACGGTCGACATCTCCTACGTCGACCAGAGCCGGGGCGGCATCGACCCGCAGAAGAACCTGTGGGAGGTCGTCTCCGACGGGCACGACTACATCACCGTCGGGAAGACCGAGATCCCCTCCCGCGCCTACGTCTCGCAGTTCGGCTTCAAGGGCCCGGACCAGCAGAAGAAGGCCGGCGTCCTCTCCGGCGGCGAGCGGAACCGCCTCAACCTCGCGCTGACGCTCAAGCAGGGCGGCAACCTGCTCCTGCTCGACGAGCCCACCAACGACCTGGACGTCGAGACCTTGGGCAGCCTCGAGAACGCGCTCCTCGAGTTCCCGGGCTGCGCCGTGGTGATCACGCACGACCGGTGGTTCCTCGACCGGATCGCGACCCACATCCTCGCCTACGAGGGCACCGAGGAGGATCCGGCCAACTGGTACTGGTTCGAGGGCAACTTCGAGGCGTACGAGGAGAACAAGATCGAGCGCCTCGGCCCGGACGCGGCGAAGCCGCACCGCTCCGCGTACCGCAAGCTCACCCGCGACTGATGCGCCTGCACGTCGCCATCCCGCTGCGCTGGTCGGACTTCGACGCCTACGCGCACGTGAACAACGCCGAGATGCTGCGCCTGCTCGAGGAGGCGCGCATCCAGGCGTTCTGGAAGCCGGACTCGCCGCAGCCCGGCGGGATGGCGACGGCGGTGCTCGACGCACGGCCGGGTGCCGAGTCGATCAGCCTCATCGCCCGGCAGGAGATCGAGTACCTCGCGCCGATCCCGTACATGCGCGCGCCGATCGACGTGGAGCTGTGGATCGGGCGGATCGGCGGGGCGAGCCTCGAGGTCTGCTACGAGCTCTACTCGCCCGCCGGCGTCGTCCCGCGGGTGCTCTTCACGAAGGCGGCCACCACTCTGGTACTGGTCACCGCCGCGACGGGCAGGCCCCAGCGCATCCCGGAGGAGCTCCGCGAGGCGTGGGGCCCCTACGTCGAGGAGCCCATCACCTTCTCGAAGCGGGGCTGAGCTCAGCCCAGGGGGACGCGGACCATGCCCTCCTGGGCGACGCTCGCCACGAGCACGCCCTCCTGCGTGTAGATGCGCCCGAGCGAGAGTCCGCGTCCGCCGGACGCGCTCGGCGCCTCCTGCACGTAGAGGAGCCACTGGTCCACGCGCGCGGGGCGGTGCCACCACATCGCGTGGTCGAGGCTCGCGATCCGCAGGCCGGGCGTCGTCCACGCCGCACCGTGCCGGCGGAGCGTCGATTCGAGGATCGTGTAGTCGCTCGCGTAGGCGAGGGCGGCGCGGTGCAGCATCGGATCGTCCGGCAGCGGTCCGAGCGAGCGCATCCACACGCTCTGGTGCGCGACCCGCTCGGGGTCGGCCCGGAGGTACACCGGCTGCTCGACGTGCCGCACGTCGAAGGGGCGCTGCGTGGCCCAGAAGCTGCCGACCGGGTGGTCGACCCCCGCGAGGATCTCAGCGGTGCTCGGCAGCGACTCCGGGTCGGGGATCCCCTCCGGCATCGGCGCCTGGTGGTCGAGACCCTCGTCCTCGGTCTGGAACGAGGCGATCATCGAGAGGATGGGGCGTCCGTTCTGGTAGGCCTGCGTCCGCCGCGTGCAGAAGGAGCGGCCGTCGTGGATCCGGTCGACCGAGAACGTGATCGGCAGGGAGACGTCCCCGGGGCGGAGGAAGTACCCGTGCATCGAGTGCACGGAGCGCCCCTCGACGGTGCGACCGGCCGCGATGAGCGACTGCGCGAGGACCTGGCCGCCGAAGACCCGCCCCTCGGGCATCCACTGCGAGGGACCCGTCGAGATGTCCTCGCTGGTGCGGGCGCCGGTGTCCGTCAGGTCGAGCGCGGTGAGGAACGAGGACAGGGGATCGGGCACGGTACCTCCGGGGTGTCGGGCGGTGGGGCGAGCGGCCTCGGGTAAGTTTATCGACGCGATGAGTTCGTCCTTCTCCCTGGCGGATCCGCCCAGCCTGTCGGATCTGCGCGTCTTCCTCGGCCGTTCGGCCCGGGTCGAGGACGGTGCGGTCCGGCTCCTCGCCGACGACCACGTGCTGGCCGCCTACACGCCGATCCTCCAGCCCCGCGGTCTGCTCGACCGCTCCGCGACCGTGCTGGGCCTGCGCGTCTTCGCGCTCGACGAGCCCGCCGGTTTCGACCGGGTCGTGCCGATCCGTGCGCTGTCGGACCGCCTCGCCCGCCTGCAGTGGGAGCCCGGCGGAGCGGACGGCAAGCCGGTCGTCCTGCCCGACGGCGACGACGCGACGGCGGGGCCCTGGGCGGGCGTCTCCCCGCCCCGCGGCGGCTGGACCCGGCGCGAGCCCGTGGACCCGGGCTTCCTGGAGCGCGTCGCGCGCGAGGGGATCGACGAGATCGCGGCGGCCGTCGGCTCCGAGACGGGCGAGCAGATCGTCGGCCGCGTGCGGTCGAGCGTCTGGGGCCGCCCGCTCGACGGCCTCGAGGACGTCCCGGCGGGAGCGGCGTTCGCCCTCTTCGCGCTCGGGTTCCTCGGTGCCGACGACCCGGTCGCCCTGCTCGAGAGCGGCGCCTGGCGCCGCCTCACCTCACGGCGCGGACACGTGCTGGTCCGCACCCCGGGCTGAGCGGCTACTCCTCGAAGGTGTTCACCATCGCGTGGGCGGCGCGCTCCAGGTAGTCCCAGAGCAGGGCGTCGTCGGCCGGAGCGAGCTGGAGATCGTCGACGGCCGTCCGCATGTGCTGGAGCCAGTGGTCGCGGGCCTCGGGGTTGATCCGGAAGGGCTGGTGCCGCATCCGCAGGCGCGGGTGGCCGCGCTCCTCGCTGTAGGTGCCCGGCCCGCCCCAGTACTGCTCGAGGAAGCCGGTCAGCCGCTGGATCGCGCCCTCGAGGTCGTGCTCGGGGTACATCGGCCAGAGGACCTCGTCCTCGCGGACGCCCTCGTAGAAGCGGCGGACCAGTCGCTCGAACGTCGGCCGGCCGCCGATGTGCTCCCAGAAGCTGCGCAGCGGAGGCGTGCCGCCGATCTGCAGGCCGCTCACGAGCGCGCTCCCGTCGGGCCGGAGGTGCCGCCGCCGTCCTGGGGCGGCGTCCCGCTCCCGCGCCGCAGCGCGCGGGGGAGCCGCACGGGCTTGCCGTGCTCGGTGCTGATCGTGGGCGAGGGCGTGGTCCGCGGCGGCTTAGCGCCTCCGACGCTCGTCGCCCCCTCGAAGCCCTCGAGGACGACGGTGGCCAGCGAGGGGAGCTTCACGTCGAGTGCGTCGAGCGACTTCTTCAGGCGCAGGCGCAGCTCGCGGGCGACGTCGTCGACACCGGGCAGGCGACGGGCGTCGTCGAGTCGGTCGGCGTCCGGGTGACGCAGATCCGCGACGTCAACGGCACCCTCTGGTTCGTC
>NZ_PSUC01000059.1:0-21721 GCF_002931635.1 Rathayibacter sp. AY2B7
GGTCGGAGGCGATGCCGATCACGCCGAGCAGCACGCCGGCCGCCTGCGCGCTGGCGTCGTTGATGGTCCGGTACACCTCGGCGAGGCGCCGGGAGCGGTGGACGGCGTAGGGCGCGAGGACGTACCGCCGCAGCAGCTCCGTCGCAGCGTCGGCCGAGATCCGCGTGGTGCGGCCGAGCAGCCACCACCGGAAGACGATCGTCCCGGCGCTCTTGAGCACGAAGACGACCGCGACGAAGCCGGCGATGATCGGGAGGAGGGTCTGGACGTCGGTCGAGCCGAGGACGCCGGAGAGGACGCCGAGCGCGCCCGTGGTGGTGTCGGTCCCGGTGAGCAGCGCCATGAGCGGCACCATCGCGGCGACGCCCAGGGTGTCGAGGACCGCGAGCGCGAGGGAGCCCGCGACGGCGGCGGTGATCCAGCCCGGAGAGGCGGCGCCGGCCAGCGAGAGGAGGGTGCGCAGCCCCGGTCGCAGGGACCCGCCGCTCACGCCGCCACCCCCTCGTACACGGCGGCGATCCCGCCGCACATGGCGGAGACGTCCCGCACGGCACGAGGAGCCGCGGCCCGCGACGCCTGCCGCTCCAGCGCCGCGGCCACCGCCTCCGGGTCGTCGGCGTCGACCAGCGAGTCCCGCTCGACGATCTCGGGGTTCCCGCCCACCGCGGAGGCGACCACGCCGATCCCGCGGGCGGCCGCGTCGAGCAGCGTGTAGGAGCAGTTCTCCCAGACCGAGAGCTGGGCGACGACGTCCGCCGCGGCGAGCGCCGCCTCCGGATCGGCGAAGCCGGGGAACGACACGGCGTCGCCGAGGCCGAGCCGCTCGGCCCGGGCGCGCAGGGCGCCGTCGAGCGGCCCCTCGCCGGCGACGGTCAGCGTGGCGCCGGGGACGCGCCGGCGCAGCACCGCGAAGGCCTCGAGCAGCGCGTCCAGGCGCTTCTCCGGCGCCAGGCGCGCGAGCGAGAGGACCCGGAGGGAGCCCGGCTCCCCCGGCTCGCGGTCGCGGGGCGCGGCGTCGACTCCGTTCAGCACGACCTGCACCGGCAGGCTCGGCCGCCACTTCTCGATCATGGTGCGGCGGGTGGCCTCCGAGACGGCGATCGCGCCGTCGAACGACCGCAGCCGCGCGTGGTGCGCCACCGCGGTCGTCCGCGCCCGAAGTGCGGTGCGGTGGTAGACGTCGGGCCCGGCGATGCCGTGCTCCGTCGTGACGCGGCGGACCCCGCGGGGCAGCGGGGTCGCCGCGGTCACGAGGTCGGCGTGGGCGAGGTGGGAGTGGACGACCGCCGGGCGGAGAGCCGCCGCGGTCGCGCGCAGGGTCGCCACGGAGGCGGCGGCACCGGCGGACACTCCGAAGCGCCCGGTCGTCACGGCCGAGCCCTGCTCCCGCAGCCGCTCGGCGAGCGCTCCCTCCGGGCAGAGCACGACGAGCCGGTGGCCGGGGATCCCGTGCCGGGCGGCGTCGAGGACGTGGCGGGCCACCCCGCCGAACTCGCCGACCGGCACCGTCCAGAGCGCGAGCGGGGTCACAGCCACTCCTCCAGCCGCTCGAGCGCGGTCCAGAAGCCCTCGCCGCTGTTCACGTGCCCCTGCCAGATCTCGGGGATGAACGGCACCCCGGGCGCCAGCTCGTCGAGCGACGCCGCGAAGTCCGGCCAGTCGATCTCGCCCTCGCCGATCTGCACCCCCTCGCCGTCGACACCCGTCGCGTCGACGAGGTGCAGGTGCGCGCTGAGCGGAGCGAGCAGCGCCACCGCCTCCGAGAAGGCGAGCCCGAGGTGGTTCGCCGCGAGCTTGGTGTGCGAGGCGTCGAGGCAGAGCGGCGTGCCGGTCGCGGCCGCGAACTCGGCGGTGTCGCGCGGGTCCACGAAGAGGTTGTGGAACTGCTGCCCGCCCATGAGCCACGGGTAGGGCGGGAGGGTCTGCGCCAGCACGCGGACGCCGCTCGCGTCGATCCGCTCGAGGGCGTCGGCGACGCGCTCGTAGAGGGGAGCGCGCTGATCCGGAGCCACGTGCGCGTGCCGGGTGAAGCCGCCCATCGTGACGACCATCATCGGGTCCTCCTCCTGGCGGAACCAGCGCGCGAGGCTCCGGGTGGTCTCGACGGTGCGCTGCACCTCCGCGATCGAGCGCTCCCACACGTCGTCGTCGAAGGAGGCGAGGTCGACGAGGAAGTCGCCCGCGAACAGGTCCGGCAGGTGGGTGGTGAAGCCGGAGTCGAGGCGGCGGGTGAACACGTCGTGCGGCTCGATCTCCAGGTCGCGATACGAGAAGTGGAACTCGAGGAAGTCGGCGTTCGACTCCGCGGCGAGCGCCGCGTGGTCGTGGTACCGCACCGGCAGGCCCCAGGGGCGGCGGAACCGGAACGGCCGGCCGGACGGCGTGCTCTCGCGCAGGTCGCCGGCGAAGAAGAACCCGCCCTCCTCGACGTCGCGGTGGAGGGCGCGGCCGAGCAGCTGCGGCAGCTCGTTGGGCTGGAGTCCCCGGCCGGGGCTGCGGACGACGACGTCGGCGGCGCGCACCACGTCCCCGATCGCGAGGTCGCGGGAGGCGACCAGCGACTTCGCGAGCGAGACGCGGTTCATCGACTCCCCCGTCGAGACCGATCGGGCGTCGCGCGTGCCGAGCGAGTCCTCGATGTCGCGGATCTCGCCGACCATGCGGCGGAACTCGTCCGGGAGCAGGGACACCGTGTGGTCGTTGCCCTCCATCCCCCGGTCGATCGTGAAGTGCTTCTCGACGATGCGGGCCCCGCGGGCGACGGCGGCGACGGGGACGTGCCAGCCCCGCTCGTGGCCGGAGTAGCCGACGACGCCGCCGCCGATCTCGGCGAGCCGGTCGAGGTAGGCGAGGTTGAGGTCGCGGTAGGGCGCCGGGTACGTCGACTGGGTGTGCAGCAGGGCGAAGGAGGTGCCGAGCGAGCGCAGCAGCGCGACCGACTCGAGGATCTCGGACTCGCGGGACATCCCGGTGCTGAGCAGCAGGGGCAGTCCCCGGGTGCCGGCGTCCTCGATCAGGCCGTGGTTGGTGAGGTCCGCCGAGGCGATCTTGAGGCCCGGGATCCCGTAGTCGACGAGCGCCTGCACGCTCGGGGCGTCCCACGGGGTGCAGAGGACGTCGATCCCGGCCTCGGCCGCGTGGTCGAAGACCCGGAGGAGCGGCTCGGCGGGCAGCGAGAAGCGGCGCAGGAGGTCGATCGTGTACTGGGCGCCGAGGTCCTCCCCCGCGGTGGCCCCGCCGGCGCGCCGGTAGAGGGAGTCGAGGTCGCGCAGCTGGAACTTCACCGCGTCGGCGCCCGCCTCGACCGCGAGGTCGACCAGCCGCCTCGCCAGATCGACCGATCCGTTGTGGTTGTTGCCGATCTCCGCGATCAGGAAGGCCGGGTGGCCGTCGCCCACCTCGTGGCGGCCGATCCGCAGCGCCCGATCGCCCTCGACCGCGATCGCGACGAGGTGCCCGCGGTCGTCGACGAGCGGGAGGTGGCTGATCCCGTCGCGGCCGAGCCGGGCGGCGATCGCGGTGGCCGGCTCGTCCGCTCCCGCCGTGCGGACGGCGGTGTTGGCGACGGCGAGCGCCGGGACGTCGAGGGAGGCCGTCGGGTTCGCGATGATCCAGCGGCGGAAGTCGCCGTCGGACACCGACCCGCGGAGGATCCCGTGCCCGTCGACGCAGAAGACGATCCGCTGCTTGTTCGCGTTGATCTTGGCCAGCGCGGTGAGCACCGGGTCCTCGGCGAAGACGATGAACGGGGCGAGGTGCCGGTCGATGATCATGCGCCGCCTCCCGCCGCGAGGCCGAGGAGGGTCTGCTCGACCACCGCGAGGTCCGCCTCGGTGTCGATGTCCCCGCCCTCCGCCTCGTCCATGACGAACAGGCCGACCCGGCCGCCGATCCGGTTGCGCTCGCGCTCGTAGACCTCGGTGCGGGTGAGGTAGAGGGACCCGGTCTCCCGGTAGAAGAAGTCGGCCTCGGCGAGGTCCTGGCGCCGCGGGCGGGCCGTGACGTCGTACTGCGGCACGGAGGCGCCCTCCTGCAGGCGCCAGAGGAACGGCGTCTGCGGGACGACGCCCACCAGCGAGTCGACCCCCGTCGAGGCGAACTGCTCGAGCGCGCGGGCGAGGGTGCCCGGGAGCCGGATCGGCGAGGTCGCCTGGAGCAGCATCACCGCGTCCGGGCGGCGGCCCAGCGCGGCCCGGTGCTCGATCGCGTGGAGCACGACGGGCTCGGTCGCCGTCTCGTCGCGCGCCAGCTCGGCGGGCCGGAGGAACGGCACGTCCGCTCCCGCCCCCTCCGCGATCGCGGCCAGCTCGGGGTCGTCGGTCGACACGAGCACGTCGAGACCGGCGGCGAGCGCCTGCTCGATGCTCCAGACCACCAGAGGGCGGCCCGCGACGGGGCGGGCGTTCTTGCGCGGGACGCCCTTCGAGCCCCCGCGCACGGGGATGACGCAGAGAACGGTCACGGGGTGCCTCCTTCGGCGATGGCGAGTGCCCGGCGGGCGACGGCGACGGCCGGCTCGACGGCCGGGACGGGCGGAGCCGCGGTCGGCGTCTGCCCGCCCCAGCGCGCGAGCCGGTACCGGCTCCAGAACTCGAGCACCCAGGCGGGCGGGTCCTCGCAGACGACCCACGCGGGGATCCCGGCGGCCGCGGCCTCCAGGACCCCGGTCGAGAAGATCGAGGCGACCGGCCGGGCCTGCGCGGCGAGGTCGCCGCCGCGGAGCACCCGGATGCCGCGGCGCTCCCACCGCGCGTGCTGCCAGCGCGAGCGGCGGTCGACCTCGGCGGGGTGGGGGCGGTAGTCGGCGCCCGCCTCGCGGCAGAAGCGGGAGGCGGTGGCCGCGGCCGTCCGCCGGGGCAGCTCCGCGCCGTGCAGCTGGCCGAGGAACAGGGGCCGCTCCTCGAGCCGCTCGGGGCGCGGGCGGCGCGACGCGGTCCAGAGCAGCTGGCTGCCGACGACCTCGGTCTCCACGTCGCTGCGGCCGGAGGTCCAGAAGGCCGCGTCCTCCTCCGAGAACGCCAGCAGCGTCGCTCCGGGCGGGAGCGGCGGGGCGGAGGGGGTGAGCAGCCCGTGCTGCACGACCAGGAAGCGGGCGCCGAGGATCCCGGACCAGCGGTGGGCGGCCGCTCCCGCCGCGAGGAAGTGGCCGGTGGCGATCACGGCGCGGAGGCTCCGCAGCTCGGCGGGCGGGTCCGCCTCCGGGTCGACCGGGTGCGCACTCCAGCGGCCCGGCAGCAGCCCGGACAGCGCGTCGCCGGCTCCGGAGGGAGCGAGGACCGCCGCCGGAGCCCCGCCGAGAGGAGCGAGCGAGGCCGCGGTCGAGGCGAGGGCGCTCGCCGTCGACGCCTCCACCGCGAGCAGGACGGCGGGCCGGTCGCCGCGCACGTGCAGCACCAGGCGGGTCGGCTCGGAGCGCCGCAGCGCCGCCCGGGCGGTGCGCAGCGGGTCGCGGCCGCGCTGCCAGCGGCGCCAGGCCTCCAGATCGGTCGGGTGCGTCAGCGCCACAGGGCCCTCACCTCCCGCATCCGGTGCACGAAGGTGTGCTCGGCGCCGGTGCGGCGCGCGCCCGCCTCGCGGATGCGCCGCGCCCACGAGGTGTCCGCGCCCGCCCGCCGCACGTGCTCGACGAGCTGGTCGCGCTCCTCGAAGACGAGCACCTCGCTGCCCACCTCGTAGAACTCCGCCACCTCGGGCCGGTCGATCAGGGTCAGCGCCCCGACGCCCGGCGCCTCGAAGGCGCGCATCGAGAGCCCGCCGTGGCCCGCGCCGTGCAGAGCCAGGGTCGCGGTCGAGCCGGCCATCACTCCGTAGTAGCCCGCCCGCGGGACGTCGCGGCGGGCGGGGACGCCGGCCGAGCGCCAGCGGCCGGTGCGCGCCACGTCCCAGGGATGCCGCGACCACTGCCGCCCGTACGCCTCGACCGCGACCCCGCCGGCCGCGAGCTCCCGCAGCACGCGCTCGCGCTCGGGGTAGCGGGCGCCGACGAAGGTCACCGCGGCGGAGGGGCGGGGGCGGAAGGAGAGGAGGGAGTCGAAGGCGTCGGGCAGGTGCCCGGCCGGAACCCCCGCGCGGGCGAGCTCGGCGACGTCGGCGGCGGAGTAGCTGACGATCGACACCGCCTCCCCGGCGAGGGAGCGCAGGCGGTCGACGGGGTGCCCCATGTTGCGGAGCTCGTCGTAGAGCCAGAGCACCACGGGGACGCCGGCGCGGCCGATCTCCTCCCACCAGGCGTCGCCGAGGGAGTCGCCCTTCACCACGAGGACGGCCCGGGGCCGGACGGCCCGCAGCGCCGCGATCGCGCGGTCGGTCTCGGCGCGCATCGACGAGCGCCGGAGCCGGCCCCCGGGGAGCCGGTGGCCGAGGGCGTCGCGCACGTGGGCCAGCCCGGTCGCGGCGTCGTAGCGGTGGACGACCACGTCGTCGCCCAGGTGGGCCAGCGCCGACTCGAGCGCCTCCCAGTAGCCGTGGAAGACCGGGCTCACCACGAGCACGGGCCCGCTCACCGGGACGCCGCCTCGGCGGCGGCGACGAGCCGGAGCTCGCGCCGGAGGACGGCCAGCGGGCGCACGTCGCTGCCGGCGGCGGCGCGCACCGCGTTGGCGGCGAGGTTCACGGCGGAGGCGGCGCGCAGGGCCGCGGCGAGGGCGGCGGGGCGCCCGCCCCACTTGCGGGCGTAGCGCAGGCGCGAGGCGACCAGCCAGACCAGTCGGCGCGCGGGGTCGGAGGAGCCGCCTCCCGTGTGCTCGGCGACGACGGAGCCGGCGAAGACCGAGGGCACTCCGCGCTCGCGCAGCCGGCGCTGGAGGTCGACCTCCTCGCAGTTCATGTGGAAGGACTCGTCGAACCCGCCGACCGCGCGGAACTCGGCCACCGGCAGCAGCATCACGGCGCCCACCACCCAGTCCACCGGCACCGTCGCGCCCGGGGCGCACCGCGTGTCGTGGCCGACAGCGGCGTGCAGCCGCGGGCGCCAGCGCGCGAGCGGAGTGAGCCACTCCACGACGTAGTGGCGCAGCCGCGGGAAGCGCCGGCCGACCCACTGCCGCTCCCCGCCCGCGTCGACGAGGTCCGGAGCGACGACCGCGGGCAGCCACGGCCGTCCCGCCTCGAGCAGGTCGCGGAGGAAGGAGGGCCCGACGACGAGGTCGCTGTTGAGCACCAGGAGCAGCGGGTGGCGCGCCCGGGCGGCGCCCGTGTTCACCGCGGCGCCGAAGCCGCCGTTCCGCTCGCGCCGCACGACCTCCACTCCGTCGATCCCGGACGGGAACGGGACCGGGGAGGCGTCGTCGACGACGACGATCTCGAGGGCGGGGGGCGACTCCTGGCTGCGGAGCCGCTCGACGAGGGCGAGCGCGGGCGCGGGGTCGCCGTAGTGCGGGATCACGACGCTCACCCCCTCGGCGGTCACCTCGCGACCGTCTCGGCGGCGCGGTCCCGGCGGAGCGAGCGGCGGGTGCTCCGGACGGTGGCGGCAGGGGGCTCCGCGCCGACGGGCAGAGCGCCGAGAGCGGGGAGGATCACCCGGAGCAGGGCGTCGATGTCCTCGACGGCCGCCGCGGCGACGTCCGGTCCGCGCCCGAACGGGTCGGCGAAGTCGTCCTCGGCTCCGTAGGGGGCGGTGTCGTCGGCGAGCAGCCGCAGGAGCGGGACGCCGGGGGCGGCTCCCGCCAGCCGCGCCGCCCGGCGGACCGTGGTGGTGCGGCGCGCGGCGGCCGGGAAGTGGCGGGTGACCCACTCCCGCTGGCCCGCCTCGAACACGAGCACGGGGTCGGTGCCGGCGAGCATCCGGCCGTCGGCCTGGCGCGCGCGGTGCCCGGCCGTGGAGAGCCCGCGGGCCCGCAGCGCATCGCTGAGCTCGGGGTCGAGCCCGCGGCCGACCTCCGCGTGCGTTCCCGCGCTCTCGACCCGCCAGTCGGAGCCGGCGCCGAGCAGGCGCGCTGCGATCAGCTCGGCCGAAGGCGACCGTGCCACGTTCGCATGGCAGAGCAGGAGCAGGCGCCCGCTCATCGAGCCGCCCGGCGGGACGTCTGCGGAGGCAGGGCCCGCGACTCCACCGGGGCGAGCTCGGACCGGCGCGGTGCCGTCGCCGCGCGCTTGCGCCCCGTCGCCGGCTGCGGCTCGGCGTAGTACGCGTTCTTGCGGTCGTAGTAGTAGTACCCGGTGTCGCCGTCGCGGGCGGTGACCATGTTGAGCACGGTGCCGAGCACGCGGGCGCGGACCTGCTGGACGATCCGCCGGGCGGCGACGACCTCGGGCCGGCGCGTCTGGTTCGAGGCGACGACGAAGACGACGCCGTCGACGACGGTCGCGACGATGGAGGCGTCGGTGACGGGCAGCACGGGCGGCGCGTCGATGATGACGAAGTAGTCCTTCGAGAGGCGCGCGACCAGGGCGCGCATCGCCTCGGAGCCGAGCATCTCGGACGGGTTGGGCGGGATGTGCCCGGCCGGGAGGGCGTAGAGGCCCGCGGTGCCGGTGGGGCGGATCGCGTCGTCCACGGGGATCTGGTGGCTGAGGACCTCGCTCAGGCCGATGGCGCCGTCGATGTCCAGCATCCGCGCCACGGAGGGCCGGC
Organism: Rathayibacter sp. AY2B7; assembly: GCF_002931635.1. Lineage (NCBI taxonomy): Bacteria > Bacillati > Actinomycetota > Actinomycetes > Micrococcales > Microbacteriaceae > Rathayibacter > Rathayibacter sp. AY2B7. The sequence goes on from NZ_PSUC01000059.1 coordinate 8,576, forward strand.
GGAGGTCCGCGTCGACCAGGAGGGTGCGCTGCCCGGACTCCGCGGTGACGCGGGCCAGTCCGGCGGCGATCGTGGACTTGCCCTCGGCCTGGTTGGCGCTGGTGATCACGACGCTGCGCGTCTCCTCGTCGACGCTGGAGAAGCGCAGGCCCGTCCGGAGCGAGCGGAACGCCTCCGCGGTGAGCGCGTCGGTGCCGCGGCGGCCGCCGGTCCGGCCCGGGCGTCCGGCCTTGGGGATGCGGCCGAGGACGCCGACGCCGAAGAGCTCGGTGAGGTCGTCGACGGTCCGCACGCGGATGTCGAGGGCCCGGCGGAGGAAGGCGAGACCGAAGCCGAGCACCAGGCCGCCCAGGGCGCCGAGCAGGATGTTCCGCACCCAGTCGGGGCTCGTCGGGGCGGCGGGCGGCTCCGCGTTCTCGAGCGGGACGACGGTGATCTGCGGCGTGCGGTCGGCGGTGGACTGCGTCTCGATGTCGGTGATGACGGCCGCCAGCGCCGCGAGCGCCCCGTTGGCCAGGGCGGCGGCGTTCTGAGCGGTCCCGGCCGCGGCGGTGACCTCGATCAGGGTGCTGCCCGGAGCGACCCGCGCGGTGAGGCGGCCGCTCAGGGCCTCCCCGCCGGGATTCGCCTCCGGGTCGGCCTCGATCCGCTCGGAGACGGCGCTGCTCGAGATCAGCGGCAGGTAGGCGTTGGCCCGGGTCACCGCGGTCTGCGACCCGCTGATCGCATCGGCCGAGCTGCCGTCGCTCGCGGCGATCACGAATCCGGCCGAGCTCGACTCGTAGACCTTCGGAGTGAGGAACGAGAAGGCGGCCATCGCCAGGGCTCCGACGAGCACGGCGACCACGAGGGTCCGCCAGTTCCGCCGGATGAATGCGATGAGATCGACGACAGTCACTGCGCACCTTTCTGCGTGCCGCGCATGCGCCGCACGACGATGCTGAGGTGTCGGTCACGCTAGCAATGCGGAGCGCCTTTCCCTAGGCGGTCCCCGACCCCTCGGGAGGCCCTTTCTGCGAGGATGACGACATGTCCGCGCCAGGGGGAGAGATCGTCGTCGAGAGGCGTTACCCGCTCGTTCACGCGGCCTTTCCGATAGCACATTCCGCTCGGATACTCGATGCCGTCCTGATGGGCCTCCTGGTCTACCGGCTCCCCACCCCCTTCCTCCCGGGGAGCGTCCCGCTGGCCCAGACGGCGCTGGCCGCCCTGGTCCTCGTCAGCCTCTTCCGGCGGCCCACCCGCCGTCTCGGACGGGCCGCCTGGTACCCGTGGCTGTGCCTCGCCCTGCTCGCCTTCGCCCTTGCCGGCTCGTCCTTCGACGGCCTCGACGCCCTGCGGCGGGCGGCGAACATCGCGCTCGTCATGCTCGCCGCGGGCTTCCTCGCGAGCGGGCGGATCGACGTGGTCTCGGGGCTCAAAGGACTCGCCGCGGCCCTGTCGCTGAACGCCGTGCTGTTCGTCGCGGGACTCGCCCCGGACAGCTACCAGGGCGCCCTGACCGGCTTCCTCCAGGACAAGAACGTGGCCGGTCTCGTCTACGGAGCGGCGGCACTGCTGGTCTCGGCGCTCAGCTCGCGGCTGTGGCTGCGGATCGGCGTGCTCGCGCTCGGAGCCGCTGCGGTCGTCGCCACCGACTCCCGCACGTCGATGGCGGCCTACGCCTGCGCGCTCGTGTGGCTCGTCGCGGCGCCGCATCTGCGCCTGCTCTTCCGCGCGCTCCTCGGCGGCGGCCTCGTCCTGCTGTTCCTCTGGGCCGAGCGGAACCTGGCGACGGCCGGCGACTACGGGGTGGAGCGGGCCGGCTCCGACGCCCTGCGCGCCCGCATCCTCGACGCCTCGGTCGACAAGGTGGCGCTCTCGCCGTGGACCGGCTCCGGACTCGGCGAGGCGACCGCGCGGGTCGACGGGATCGACTGGTTCTTCCACAACTCCTACCTGGCGCTGATGGCCGAGGGCGGGGTCGTGCTGCTCGTCGGCGTCATCGGCACCGTGCTCGTGGCCGGCTTCGCGACCACGGCCGCCGGGGCCGGGAGCCGCCCGGGGCACGCGGTCGGCGCGGCGAGCATCCTGGTGCTGCTGTGCGCGACGCAGCTGGGCGAGGTGTTCTTCGCCCCGATCTCGTTCGTCGTGATCGGCGCGGGTCTCGCTCTGCTCGCGGAGCAGTCCGCCCGCGTCCGCGCTCTGCCGCCGGAGTAGCGCCTCCCGCGTCCACCCGATCCGGCGCGTATCCGCGGATCCGGGGCGCGCAGGTCCCGGTCGGCGGGACCTTCCCGGTGGGGCGGAGGTCGCCTGGTGCGGCCCCGGCCGACCGCCGCTCAGACGCGGCCGCGCCCGCGGACCGCGTCGCGGAGGACCTCGCGGACGCCCGCCCACATGTGCCGCGCGTTCAGCTCGGCCAGCACCCGCTCCCGGCCCGCGCGGGCGACCCCGGCCCGCTTCCCGTCGTCGCTCAGCACCGCCTCCAGCACCGCCGCGATCCCCGCCGGATCGTGCAGGGGCAGCGAGAAGGACGTCTCGCCGTCGCGGACGTAGCCGGTCATCGCGGCGCTCGCGGTGACCGCCGTGCAGGTCCCGCAGCCGGAGGCCTCCAGCAGGACGCTCTGGCCCGTCGGGTAGGCGAGGTCGTGGCTGGTGACGACGACGAGCTCGGCGTCGCGCAGGTTGTCGCGGTGCCCGCCGACCGGGACGGGATCGTGCAGGACGACGTTGGCCGGCAGCGCCCGGGACGGCCGCCGCGCAGGAGTGGTCACGATGTCGAACCGCCGGTGCGGCAGGCGCTCGGCGGCGGCGACCAGCGAGTCGAAGTCGCGCCCGCGGTCGACCCCGACGGCGAGCACCTCGAACCGCTTCGGACGCGGCGGAGCGGGCCGGTAGTAGTCGGAGTCGACCCCGAAGAGCACCGGTGCGATCCGCCGCTCGTCGACGCCATGCCGGGCGAAGACCTCGCGCTGGTTCTCGCTGAGCACGACGAGCCGGTCCACGCCCTGGAGCAGCCGGACCACCTGTCGGCGCCGCTCCGGCGAGCCGGTGAGCAGCTCCTCCGCCCACCAGCAGGAGAGGACCACGAGCGGCGTGCGGCCGTACGGCCCGAGCCGCGCGCGCCGGAGCAGGGCGGGGAGGCCCGCCTCCGGCTCGAGCACGCAGAGCACCGCGTCGGCCGAGCGGACCGCCCGGAGCGCGCGCAGCTGCGTGTCCACGTTCAGCCCCGTGCGGTGCTCCACGACGTCGCGCAGCTTCACGTGCGCGGGCCGAGACGCGTGACCGGGGACGAGGAGCCGCGTCGAGTCGTCCCGGAGGAGGTCGGCCCGGTACGGCAGCCTCCCGCGGGCGAAGGGCTCGCCCGGAGCCAGGCGCAGGGTCGGGTGCTTGAGGAACAGTCCGAGCACTCTGAGGACTTCCTGTTCGCGGGTCATCGTCGTCCTTTCCCGAGGGAGGAGGAGAAGCTCCCCGCGGCATTCCCCGGAAAGCGGATCGGTCCCGTGGTGGGAGGATCAGGAATCATCGGAGAGGGCCATCCGCGCCAGAAGTCCGTCGATAGCCGACTTCCCGGAGGACGGGGAGTAGGAATCGTTCCAGCGGGCACGATCCCTCTCCCGCGACTCCGATAGTCCTCTCTTCTTCCGGGCTCTGATCAGCTCGGCCAGAGCCCGCGGATCCCCGGCTCGGAACGTGGCGTCGATCGACGGGCCGACGACCTCGGGGAGCGCACCGGCATCGCTCACCACCACGGGGACGCCGGCCGACATCGCCTCCGTCACGACCAGGCCGAACGACTCCGGCTGCACCGACGGCACCACCAGGAGGTCGATCCGCGCGAAGAGGTCGCCGGGCTCGATCCACCCCGGCCGGTCCACCAGAGCGGCGACCGGAGCGAGGGCCGCCTCCACCTCGCGACGCTCCCGCTCCGCCACGAACCGGGGCTCGCCCGCCAGCACCAGGCGATACGCGCCCGGTTCCCCGGCCTCCAGCAGCGCCAGCGCCTCGGTGAGGACCCGCACCCCCTTCGCGAGCGAGGGACGCCCGAGGAAGCCGAGGACGGTCGTCCCGTCCTCCCGCGGCCGCGCCTCCGGCAGGTCGACGCGGCGGCTCCAGTTCGGCAGCACGGTCGACCCGGGGACGACCCCCGCCAGGTAGCGGGAGGGGACGAGGGTCGCCAGGGCGCCGCGGCGGGCGACGGGCGCGAGCAGCCGCTGCAGGCCGGACGGGCGCTGGTGCAGGTGCACGATCCGCCGCGGACGCCCTGCCGTCGCGACGGCCGGCACCAGACCGTTGCACCACAGCACGCCCTCGCGGGAGGTGGCGTCCCAGCGCCGCAGCACGCGCATCCAGGCGGGTCTGCCCGTGGCCTCGAGCTCGACGACCCGGTGGCCGGCGGCGAGGGCGGCGGCGACGAGCGCACGCGGCTCCGAGGGGCCGACGACCACGACCGGGACCTCGAGCGCCTCCAGCGCCTCCGCGATACTCAGCAGCATCACCTCGCCGCCGCCGATGTCGCCGTTGTTGGTCGCGAGCGCCACCGGAGGCCGCCCGGCGCCGCCCGCTCCCCCGTGGATCATCCGCCGCCCCGCCCGCCTCCGTGCGGCGCCCCCGCGGCCCGCGGGCCCATCCTCACCGAGACGAGCGCCCGGCTCCACCGGGCCCGGCCGGGATCCGCGGGCCGCGGGAGCGCTGGAATACTGACCGGATGGAGCTCGTGGGCGTTCTCTGGGCCGACGAGGCCGTGCCGCTCGTGTCGGCGTTCGTCCACCGGCGGGCCGACGCGGCGGGCCTGCGCGCACTCGTGCTCAAGGGCCCGACCGCCGCCGCCGACCGGCTCCGGCCGCCCCGCACCTCCGGCGACGTCGACCTGCTGGTCGCCCCCGACGACCTGCCCCGGATCCTGGCGCTCCTGGCCGCCGACGGCTGGACCGAGCGGCCCTGGCCGGACGGACCGACGCTCGCGGCCAAGCACTCGCGCTCCTACCGGCACGCCGCGTGGCCGGTCGACATCGATGTGCACTGGCGCTGGCCGGGCTTCCTCGTGCCGCCGCGCGACGCCTTCGAGGCCCTGTGGAGCCGGCACCGGATCGTGGAGCTGGCCGGCCGTCCGGTCGCGACCGCGAGCGTCGCGGACTCGGCGCTCGTTCTGGCGCTGCACGCGCTCCGCGACGCCTGGCAGATCACGGACCCGCGCCTCACGCGGCCGTCCGACTACGACCTGCTCGTCGAGGCGGTGGCCGCCCGCGCGGAGCTGCACGCTCCGCTCCGGGCGGCGGCGGAGGAGCTCGGCGCCGTCCAGACCGCGCAGCCCTTCCTCGATGCGCTCGGCATCCGCGCGCGCGCCGGGGAGGTGCCCGCGGCCGAGCTGCGGGCGTGGCGGATCAACGCGAGCTCGCCCCACGCCTCCGCGGGGTGGGTGCAGGCCGTGCGCGCGGCCGGCTGGCGGCAGCGGCCGCTGCTCCTCGCCCGCGCCGTCTTCCCCGCTCCCCACGCCCTGCGCGCCGCCGACCCCGCCATCGGCCCGCGCCGGATCGACGTGGCGGCCGGCTGGTGGCGGCGGCTGCGCCGCGGCGCCCGCACGGCTCCGCTCGCGTGGGACCACCTCCGACGAACGGACAGGACCTGACATGACCCGTCGGCTGATCCGCGCCCCCTTCGGTCTCGGCGTGCGCTTCACCTTCGACGACTCCGTCCCCGACCGCTTCGTGGCGGAGGTGGAGGAGTCGTGGAACGACGTGGACGACGACGCCGATCGCCCGGGCTCCGAGTACCGGGTGTCGCTGACCGAGCCGGTCGGGGAGCCCGGAGTGATCGCGCAGCCGACCGAGGACGCCCTCGCCGAGCACATCGGCGCCGCGCTCACCCTCGCGGCGGCCGACGCCTGCGAGGGCCGGCTGCTCAGCGTGCACGCCGCCGCGGTCGCCCTGCCCGACGGCCGCGTCGTCGCGTTCGCCGGCCGGCCCGGTGCCGGGAAGTCGACGCTCGTGAGCCTCGCCGCGCGCCGGTACGGGTACGTGACCGACGAGACGCTCGCCGTCCGCCGCGACGGGCGGGTGCTGCCGTTCCGGAAGCCCGTCGCCCTCCTCGACGGCGGCGACTGGAAGCGGCACCGCTCCCCCGCCGTGATGGGCCTGCAGCCGCTGCCGGACGCTCCGCTGCGCCTGGCCGCCCTGCTCCTGATCGCCCGCGACCCCTCCGGCCCGGCGGAGCCCCGGCTCGAGCCGATCGCCTTCGACGAGGCGCTCTCGGTGCTGCTGCCCGAGCTGAGCCACTTCGCACGGCTGCCCGCGGCGCTGCACCACCTCGCCGGGCTGCTCGACTCCGTCGGCGGGGCCCGGGTGCTCCGCTACCGCGAGGCGGAGACCGTGCTGCCGCTCCTCGAGCGGATCGGGGAGCCGTCGCCGGTCGTCGCCGACGCGCCCGAGGCCGATGCGGCGGCGCCCGGCCCGGGCCTGCTCGCGCGCGCCGCCGGCGTCGAGTGGGTCGAGCGCGACGGAGTGGTCAGCTGCCTCCTCGACGAGCGGGTCGAGACGCTGACCGGGATCGGCCCGGTCCTGTGGCGTGCTCTCGGGACGCCCGCGACGGTCGACGCGCTGACCGGGGCCGTCGTCGCCGAGCACGGCGCCCCGCCCGCGGGCGACCCCCGGGCGCACGTCGAGGCCGTGCTCGACGCGATGGTCGAGCACGGCCTCGTGGTCCGCGGCGCCTGACGGCGCCGAGCGGCTAGCCCGTGCGGACGTTCGGCCCGACGGAGCCGCGGGCGATGAACAGGTCGAGCAGGTTCACGAGTCCCACCGCGCGGATGTAGAGCGCCGCGACGTCGTAGCGGCCGACGGGGAGCGCCTCGAGGGCGGCCGGCCCGGTCGGGTTGGTGGAGCGGTTCTGCGCGTTGACGTCGATCTGGATGACGTCCCGCAGGGCGGTGAAGACCGGGGTGAGGACCGCGTTCTGCAGCGTCGTGAGCAGCGGCGGGAGGGTGACGGTGAGCAGGGTGGTCACCAGCGCCTGGACGCCCAGACCGACGACACCCGCACTGACCAGCGGGACGCCGTTCACCCGGATGGCGGCCCCGAGCCGCGTCGTCAGGGTGGAGAGGAGCGCGGCGGTGAAGTTCCCCACCGCCGTGCCCGGCACCTGCAGGGCGTTGTCGACGAAGAGGGTCGAGTTCGGCGGGAGGCCGTTGACGTAGGGCGAGGTCGCGCCCTGGCCCGGTGCTCCGCCGAGCAGCGAGAAGAGATCGACCGTGATGGTCGCGGGGTTCGTCGACAGCTGCGCCTGGATCGGCTGCGTGCCGCCGGGGATGCTGCCGCCGAGGACCGACGTGGTGTCGACCGTGACCGTCAGCCCGAGGCCCGAGAGGTTCACCACGGCACCGAGCAGCGTATTGAGCGCCGCCGTGATCGCGGTCAGCGTCGGCGAGGTCAGCACCAGGTCCAGGCGGCCGACCTGGTAGTCGCGCTGCAGGTTGTCCGACCCGGGCACGCAGGCCGACTGGAGGGACGCGCGACCGGTCAGGGCACCGATCCGCAGGGTCAGGTCCGTCACGTTGGTGAGCAGAGCGGCCACTCCGGCGCCGCCGGACGCCGCGAGGATCGCCCGGAGGTTCACCGTCCCGAAGTCGGGGAAGCTCCCCGCCGTCGAGTCGAGCGCCAGCTGGCCCGCGTCCGTGATCGCGCCGGAGGCTCCGCGGACGGTGCCGTTCGTGTTCGCCGACGCGTACTGGTTGAGGGTGCCGACGCCGGCGGGAGCCGCCAGCGTGAGGAGGGAGGAGAGCGTGCCGGTCAGCCCGGTCGCGTTCACGGCGATCGTGTTCAGCACCGTGGCGTTGACGCCGCCGGTCACGACGGCCGGGTTGCCCTGGTCGGGAGCGATCGCCGTCACGCCCGAGACGCCGGCGACGGTGTCGAGGTTCACGCCGCCGAGGAAGCCGCTGAGGAGGCGTCCGCGGGCGACCGCCTGGAAGACCGTCCCCACCGGGAAGCAGCTGATCGAGACGGCGGAGGCGGACTGCGCCAGCATCACCGCGGGCACCGACCAGACCGCTCCGGCCACGACAGTCCGCCGTGCGAAGACGCCCGCGGAATTCGCGCTCTTCTTCTCGCTCTTATCGCTGATATCGCTGGATGCGAGCGGATTAGACTCCGACATTGGCGGCCCTCCGGTGCTGTCGCTCGACGTACACCCCTTGGCGCGTCGGCGGCAAACATAGCGAGAGAGGCGTCGCCATAAGAGGCGCTGGCGGATTTCTACTCGCACTGGCGGTGATCAGCGGAGAGGACGCGGAGAAGATGGCAGAGGACCCCCGGCTCCTTCTCTGGCGGCGCCGCCCGGACACGGCCTCCGTCGATCTGAACGGGCGCGTCCTGGTGCTCCCGCTGGACGTCTCCCCGATGGGCAGCCCCTACGCGCTGCGCGAGAGCGTGGCCGCGACCTGGCGGGCGCTCGACGACGAGCCGCAGGACTTCTCCGGCCTGGCCGACCGGCTCGCCCGCCTCCACGCCACCGATCCCGGCGCCATCGCCGACGACCTGGCGCGCGTGCTGAGCGGGCTGGAGGAGCTGCTCCTGGTCGAGAGCAGCCCGCGCGGCGAGGAGTCCCGATGAGCGTCGCGAGCGTCGTCGTCCCCAGCTACGCGGGGGCGGCCCGCCTGCCCCGCCTCCTCGCCGCCCTCGCGGCTCAGACCCACCGCGACCTCGACGTGGTCGTGGTCCTCGACGGCGTCGTCGACGCCAGCGAGCGCGCCCTCGACGCCTCCCCCGTGCCCGTGCGCCGCGTCGTGCTCCCCGAGAACCGGGGGCGCTCCGCCGCGCTCACCGCCGGCTTCGACACCGCGCGGGGCGACGTGCTGATCCGCTGCGACGACGACCTCGAGCCCGGCCCGGGCTGGGCCGCCGCGCACGTCGGGGCCCATCGGGACGCGGTCGTCGGCGTCGTCGGCCTCTGCCCCGACGTCGACCCGGGCACCGCCTACTCCCGCGCCTACGGCCGGCCGGCCGGCGAGCGCTTCCGCCGCGGCGCCTACGCGGCGGGTTCCGACGCCGCCTGGCGCTACTGGGGCGGCAACGTCTCGGTGACGCGGGCGACGTACGACCGGGTCGGCGGCTACAGCACCGACTACCGCGAGTACGGCTGGGAGGACGTCGACTGGGGCTACCGGCTGCACCGCCTGGGAGTGCCGGTGCGGATCGAGCCCGGCGCCGAGGCCCTGCACCACGGCGCCTCCGTCTCGGCGGCGGTCCGCAGCCGGCGCGCGTTCCTCTCGGGGGCGGCCCGCCGCACCTTCGAGCGGCTGCACCCCGAGCAGGTGCGGGAGGCGGTGCCCGCAGCCGGCGCGTGGGACGCGGTAGTGCGCCTCCTGGCCCGCGGCGGGAGCGAGCGGCGGACGGCACTGGTCGCGGGATTCGCGGACGCCGCGCTCGGAGTGGTGCCCCGCCCGGTCGGCGAGAAGCTGGTCGCGCTCGCCGTCGAGTCCGCAGCGATCGCGGGCTACGACCGCGGCAGAGGGCGTCCCGCGCACGGGTGACGGCGGCGCGGATCGACGGACCCGCGGGCCCGGCGGCGGCGCCGACGCCGCGCGGGAGCCGATCTAGGCTCCCCCGCATGCGAGTCCTTCTGGTGGGCGGAGCGGGCTACATCGGGAGCCACACCGCCGTCGCGCTCCTCGAGAGCGGCCACGAGGTGCTGGTCGTGGACGACCTCTCGCACGCGAGCGAGCGGACCCTCGACGCGGTGGAGGAGCTGACCGGCTCTGTGGTCCCCCGCCTGATCGCCGACGCGCGCGACACGGCCGCGCTGACGCGCTTCCTCGCCGCCCACGGACCGGTCGACGCCCTGGTCCTGCTCGCCGGGCTCAAGTCGGTCGGCGACTCGGTGCGGCGGCCCCTCGAGTACTGGACGGTCAACGTCGGGCTCGCCACCGCGGCGTTCTCGGTCGCGGCGGAATCGGGGATCCGCACCGTCGTCTTCTCGAGCTCGGCGGCCGTCTACAGCCCGGGCGGATCGATGCCGGTCGGGGAGGACTCCCCCGCCGGGCTCAGCGCGGCGAGCCCCTACGGCGCGACCAAGCGCGTCATCGAGGAGATCCTCGGCGACGCCGCGCGCGCCGATCCCCTCCTGCGCGCGGTCAGCCTCCGCTACTTCAATCCCATCGGCGCGCACCCGACGGGGCGGATCGGCGAGGATCCGGCCACGGCGCCGGGGAGCCTGCTGCCCGTGCTGACGCGGGCCGCGGGCGACCCCTCCCGGTGCGTCGACGTCCTCGGCGACGACTACCCGACCCCCGACGGCACGGGGCAGCGCGACTACATCCACGTCTGCGATCTCGCGGCCGGGCACGTCGCCGCGCTCGAGCGCGCGCGGCCCGGGCATCGGGTCTACAACCTCGGCACGGGATCGCCGACGAGCGTCCTCGAGCTGATCGACGAGGTCGAGCGGGCGAGCGGGGAGACGGTCCGGTGGCGGGCCGTGGGGCGCCGGCCGGGCGACCTCGCCGCGAGCTGGGCCGACCCTGGACGGGCCGAGCGGGAGCTGGGCTGGCGGGCGGTGCGCACCGTGCGCGAGGGCGTCCGCGACCAGTGGCGGTGGCAGACCCTGCAGCGCATCGGCGTCTCCTGATCCTTCCGGCACGGCGTCACTGAAAGAGTGACTTCTTCTTCTCCGCCGATCTCCTCCATCGTTGTGATCTCCGAGGGAATAGCGCCTCCGCGACGCACTCCAGACGATCCTCGCCATTCCTCTCGCGGCTTATCCGGATTATCGGACTCTCCTTTCCCCGTCGTTCTGCGACGACTCGTACTCGCCTTTCGATTCCTTCTCCATGAGCCGGTTAGCTTCTACTGCACTGCTGATCGGTCACCGACGACGGATAAGCATTCGGAGCCGCTCCCGTCTCCGGATGGCCGCCCGATCCTCACCGCACGCCCGGGGGAAGGGGCCCATCATCACTGCCGTCATCGACGCGACCACCCGTTCCCGATCCGTTCCGCCGGTCGGTCCCGGCCTGATCGTGCACGAGTGGGTCGAGCGCCGCGGAGGCGCCGAGCGCGTGCTCGAGGCGATGACCGAGGCCTTCGCCGACGCCGACGTCCGCGTCCTCTGGAGCGACTGCGCCGAGGTCGTCGGCAGGCCCGTCTCGGAGTCCTGGCTGGCGCGCACGCCGCTGCGCCGCCACAAGGTCCTCGCCCTGCCGGCGATGCTGCCCACGTGGCGGCTCCCGGTCGGCGCCTCCCGCGAGTGGGTGCTGGTCAGCTCGCACCTCTTCGCCCACCACGTCCGCACCAGCGGGCCGACCCGCAAGCTCGTCTACGCGCACACGCCGGCCCGCTACATCTGGGAGCCGGACCGCGACGGCCGCGGCAGCAGCCTCGCCGCCCGCACCGCGAGCCTGCTCCTCAAGCCGATCGACCGCCTCCGCGCCGCCGAGGCCTCCTCCATCGCCGTGAACAGCCTCTTCACCGGGCAGCGGGTGCGCGACGCGTGGCACCAGCCGTCGCGGGTCATCTACCCACCCGTGAACACCGAGCTGCTCTCGACGATCACCGACTGGCGCTCCCCGCTCGACGACGACGAGCTGCGCCTCCTCGACTCGCTCGCCCGGCCGTTCATCCTGGGCGCCTCGCGGTTCGTCCCCTACAAGCGCCTCGAGAAGGTCATGGACGCCGGAGCCCGCACCGGGCTGCCGGTCGTCATCGCCGGGCACGGCCCCTGGGAGGCGCGGCTCCGCGCCTACGCCGAGGAGATCCGGGCCGACGTGACCTTCGCCATCTCGCCCTCCGACCAGCTGATCCGCGCGCTCTACGCGCAGGCGCTCGTGTACGTCTTCCCCGCCGTCGAGGACTTCGGGATCATGCCCGTCGAGGCGATGGCCTGCGGGACGCCGGTCATCGGGACCGACATCGGCGGAGTGCGCGAGAGCGTGTCCCTCGCCGGCGGGGGCGTCATCGCCGACCTCGAGGGCGATCCCGACTGGAGCGACCTGCTGCGCCGTGCGCTCGCGCTCGACGTCGACGCCTTCCGGGCCCGGAGCCGGGTCTTCTCGCGCCGGCGCTTCATCGCCGAGATCCAGGACTGGGTCGCCGAGCAGACCGCCTGACGACGACGCTCCCCGCCGCGGGAGGCGGCCCGTGCGCACGGGCGACCCTCCCGCGGCGGGATCAGAACAGGCCGCGCGGGGGTTCGATCGAGGCGAGGACGCCGGAGGCGGCGATCACGCTGAGGCGGCCGACCTCCTCCGGGGTCAGCTCGGGCAGGCGCTGCGCGAGGTCGAGGAAGCGCTCGATCTCGGACTCCTCGAGCACGTCGGCGGCGAGCGTGCGGAACTTCGACACGTACTGCTCTCGGCTGAACGGGTGCGCGCCCAGCGGGTGCGCGTCCGCCACCGCGATCTCGTCGACGATCGTCGTGCCGTCCGTCATCAGGATCTCGACGCGGGCGCCGAACGCCTTCTCGCCCGGATCGGTGGAGTGGTAGCGGCGCGTCCACTCCGCGTCCTCCTGCGTGGTGACCCGGTGCCAGAGCGCGATCGTGTCGGCGCGGGCGGCCCGCTCGGGGGCGTAGCTGTGCACGTGGTGCCAGGCGCCGTCCTGCAGCGCCACCGTGAAGATGTACGGCACGGAGTGGTCCAGCGTCTCGCGGGACGCGGCCGGGTCGTACTTCTGCGGGTCGTTCGCGCCCGAGCCGATCACGAAGTGCGTGTGGTGCGAGGTGTGCAGGACGATCCGCTCGACGCGCTCGGGGTCGGCGGCCTCGGGGTGCGTCCGGTGCAGGCGGCGGGCGAGGTCGATCAGCGCCTGCGCCTGGTACTCGGCCGAGTGCTCCTTCGTGTACGTGTCGAGGATCGCGCGCTTGGCCTCGCCGCGGTCGGGCAGCGGGACGTCGTAGCTCGCGTCGGCGCCGTCGAGCATCCAGGCGATGACGCCGTCCTCGCCCTCGTAGATCGGCGACGGGCTGGTCTCGCCGCGCATCGCCCGGTCGACCGCCTCGATCGCCATCTTCCCCGCGAAGGCCGGCGCGTACGCCTTCCAGCTCGAGATCTCGCCCTTGCGCGACTGCCGCGTGGCGGTCGTCGTGTGCAGGGCCTGCGCGACGGCCTGCTCGATCGTCGCGACGTCGAGGCCGAGCAGCGTGCCGATCCCGGCGGCGGCCGAGGGGCCGAGGTGCGCGACG
>NZ_PSUC01000006.1:0-73516 GCF_002931635.1 Rathayibacter sp. AY2B7
AACCCCGAAGAGAAGGAGAGTCAAGTTTGACCTCTAGCAAATAAGACATCTCTCCGACCCGAAAGCCGGAAGCTGACATCAATTTCCAAAGGAATCCCAGCCCGATCCGAAGATCAAGGCCGAGGTATAAAATTGGCATTGAACATAGTGCACGCTGTTGAGTTCTCAAGAATCGGACACACCCCGCCTCCACACCAGAACGGTGCTTCACAACGAGAGTGATCGAAGTTTGCTGTACGAGGGCGTGAGCCACTCGATTTGTCTTGCTTGCCGAGACCGGTTAGGCTTGCCAGAACTGAAGTCCCGGTCGCCTCCGTGGCAACTCGACTAACTTAGCACATCCGCAGGCCGTGTCAAGTCCGGCTTCTTCGTGGTGTTCGCTGCACGGTCGAGGACCGCACCGCTGCACCGGGCTCGGCCGTGAGGCCTTGCAACGAAGCCGGGACCGTGTCCCGTGGAGGCTTTGCATCTTACGCTCGCGATCCCGCAGTCTTCAAGAGACGAATCTCTAACAGGCCTGGGAGCGAGGGGATGGTCCCCGCTTGAGGTGGGCCAGCTGGTCTCGACGCTCTGCGCCTGACTCCCGCTTGCCGCTCCTTTGGGGTGACGAGGAGTTACATTACGTCGGGCCTCGGCCGAGCGGCAAATCGCCTGCGTCCCGGGCGTGTCGGGATTCAGGGGTCTTGCGTCGCTGAATGTCCGACTCGGTACCGGACACCGGACACCGGACACCGGACACCGGACACCGGACACCGGACACCGGACACCGGACACCGGACACCGGACACCGGACACCGGACACCGGCTACCGGACACCGGACACCGGACACCGGCTACCGGCTACCGGCTACCGGCTACCGGCTACCGGCTACCGGCTACCGGCTACCGGACACGGGACACCGAGCTGATGGGACCGCCGACGCCGTCATCGTCCGCGTCCGCTCGAGGAGAGCGGGCACGCGGTCAGCGGACGAAGGCCCCGGCGAAGCTCTTCTTGCCGCGACGGAGGACGGCGATCCCGTCGATCAACGGGAGCTCGCCGAGCGTGACGGTCTCGGACGGGAGGGCGGTGTTGTTCACCGAGAGCCCTCCCTGAGCGAGTGCCCGTCGCGCCTCCCCCGTGCTGGCGACGAGTCCGGTCTCGACGAACGCCTGCAGCGCCGGCGTCTCCGGTGTCGCCTCCATCGAGGGCACCGCCTCGAGCGCGCCACGGAGGATGACCGGGTCGATCCCCTCGAGCGAGCCCTTGCCGAAGAGCGCGGCCGAGGCGTCGATCACCGAACGCGTCGCCTCCGCTCCGTGCACCAGCGACGTGACCTCCCAGGCGAGCGCGCGCTGCGCCTCCCGGCGGAACGGCTCGTCGGCAGCGGCCTTCTCGAGGCGCTCGATCTCCGTGCGCGGCAGGAAGGTGAAGATCCGCAGGCGGTCGGCGACGTCACGGTCGTCCGTGTTGACCCAGAACTGGTAGAACGTGTACGGGCTGGTGAGCTCGGAGTCGAGCCAGACGGCGTTGCCCTCGCTCTTGCCGAACTTGGTGCCGTCGGAGTTCATCACCAGGGGTGTGCCGATCGCGTGGACCGACACGCCCTCCGTGCGGTGGATCAGGTCGGTCCCGCTCGTCAGGTTGCCCCACTGGTCGCTGCCGCCGGTCTGCAGGACGCACCCGTACTGCCGGTAGAGCTCCAGATAGTCGAGTCCCTGCAGGATCTGGTAGCTGAACTCGGTGTAGCTGATCCCCGCATCGGAGTTGAGGCGGGCGCTGACCGCGTCCTTCTTGAGCATCGTCCCCACGCGGAAGTGCTTCCCGATCTCCCGCAGGAAGTCGATCGCCGACAGCGGAGCGGTCCAGTCGAGGTTGTTGACCAGACGCAGCCCGTTGTCGCCGCCCGCGGGAACGAACCGGGACACCTGCGCCTGGAGGCGCTCGACCCACGCCGTCACCGTCTCGCGCGAGTTCAGCGTCCGCTCGGCCGTCGGACGCGGATCCCCGATCAGCCCGGTCGAGCCGCCGACGAGCCCGAGCGGCCGATGCCCGGCCAGCTGGAGCCGGCGCATGACGATCAGCTGCACCAGGTTCCCGAGGTGGAGGCTGGGCGCGGTCGGGTCGAACCCGCAGTAGTAGGTGATCGGCTCCCCCGACAGCAGCTCGCGCAGCGCTCCGGCGTCGGTCGACACGTGCACCGAGCCTCGCCAGACCAGCTCGTCCCACACGGAGTCGAAGGCGGGGTCGAGCTGCGGGCTCGTCGCGGACCCGGGGAGGTGCTGGTCGATCACCCGACCAGGCTACCGTGGCGGGAAGGAGCCGGTCTCCGCCGGTCAAGCGCACAGGCTTGATCTCGGGCGATCAAGTGCGGATACTTGATCGGGGAGGTCCGATGTTCGTCGTCACCGCGGATCAGCGCGACAGCAGGCACGACCACGACCGCGTGGACCAGGCGATCGCGAGCCTGATCGTCGACGATCGGGCGTCGTTCGTCCTGCCCCCGGAGCGGACGGCGGGCGACGAGTTCCAGTGCGTGCTCGACCGGGCCGATGCCGTCGTCGCGCTCGTGCTCGAGCTGCACCGGACCGGCCACTGGAGCATCGGCCTCGGGATCGGTCCCGTCGACCGGCCGCTCCCGGCGACCACGAGAGCGGCGACCGGCGAGGCGTACTTCGCGGCGCGCCGGGCGGTCGAGGCGGCCAAGGGCAGGCCGACGCGCTTCTCCCTCGATCCGGACGCACCGGGAACGGCGGCGCCGGCACCGGCGGACGTCCAGGCGCTGATCGATCCGCTCCTCCTGCTGCGCGACGCGCGCTCCGAGGCCGGCTGGCAGATCGTCGACCTGCTCGAGAGCGGCCTCTCCCAGAAGGATGCGGCCGAGCGCCTCGCCGTCAGCCCGCAGGCGGTCAGCCTCCGGGTCCGCGCGGCGAGTGCTCGAGTCGACGCTCCCGCCCGTGACGCGCTCGCGCGCCTGCTGACGGTGGTCGACCGTACGCTCGACCCCACCGACGAGAGGACACCCCGATGACGGCACCCCCCGGATCCCCCGCCCTGCTCCTCGCGTCCGCGCTGCAGTCCGCCTCGTGGACGGGCGTGGTGCTCGTGCTGCTCGCCGGACTCGCCGGTGCGGTGCTGGCCGTGCGCCTGCGCCGTCCGCAGCTCGCCTGGATCCCCCTCGCGGCGGCGGCCGCCGCCTTCCTCCTCACGGCGGTCGCCGGACCGTCCGCGCCCCCGATCCACTCCGTCCTGGTGGCGGTGCTGGCCTTCGCGCTGGCGGTCGCGGGCGGCGGGCCGGTCGTGCTGCTCACCCTCCGGCTCGCGACGGTCGACTCCCGCAGCGGCAGCCACGGCGGCATCATGGTCGCCGGATCCTCCCGCCCCGCCGCCGGGAGCGCGCCCTCGGCGATCGGCCAGCCGATCGAGGTGCTCCGCGGAGGGACGACGATCGGGGTCCTCGAGCGGATCGCGACGGCCGGCGCACTGATGAGCGGTCTCCCCGAGGGGATCGCGGTCGTGGTGGCGATCAAGGGCGTCGGCCGCTTCAGCGAGCTCGCCTCCCCGGAGGCGCGCGAGCGGTTCATCATCGGCACGCTGGCGAGCCTCGCCTGGTCGGCGGCTCTCGGCGTGCTCGCCCGGCTCTACCTCGCGGGCTGAGCTCCGGGCCGCCGCCGGGGCACTGCTCTCCGGTAGGGCGAGACGGTGGGGTCGCCCGGGATGCTGAAGCGCCACGCGAAGTCGTCCCCGCCGCCCGGGCCCGAGACGCCGGTGCGCGGGCCCGCCGCCACGGAGGACGGCCTCTCCCCCGGCAGCAGCTCGAACGCCGCCTCGAGCGGGTCGCCCGACTCGGTGAGACGGGCCTTCGCCAGCCGTGCGGGTCCGCGGGCCAGATCCCGGCTGCGAACGGGTCCGCGCCGGATCATCGCGAGATCCTCCCCCGATACGACCTCGCCGGCGCGCAGCAGCACCGCCGACGCCGTGCCCGCCGGGGAGCAGACGATGTTCACGCAGGTGTGCATCCCGTACGTGAAGTACGCGTACACGGACCCGGGCGGACCGAACATGGGAGCCGTCCGGAGTGTCGGTCCGCGGTGCGCATGCGAGCCCGGATCCTCACCGGTTCCGAGGTACGCCTCGACCTCGGTCAGCCGGACGCCGACCACGCCCTCCGGCGTGCGGTGCAGGAGGACGCGGCCGAGCAGCTCCGGTGCCACCTCGAGGGCCGAGCGCGCGAGGTCGGGGAGGTCGGCGCTCAGAAGAAGCTCTGGCCCGACACGAGGGTGATCACGATCACCGCGACGATGACGACTGCGGCGACGAGCACCAGAGTCCGCTGCTGCCAGGGGCGCAGCGGCGGACGGCCGTCGTCGCCCGGCGCTCCTCGAAGGGTCACGGGCGCTCCCCTCGGAGGGATCCGCGCACGACCCGGACGCGCTCGGTCAGCCGGGCGAGCTGCTCCGCGACGCGGTCGGGAGCCGTGCCGCCGACACCGTCCCGGCTCGCCACCGATCCCTCGATGCTGAGGACGGACCGCACGTCGGGCGTGAGCAGCGGCGACACCGAGGCGAGCGCGGCGTCGTCGAGATCCTCGAGCCCCCTCCCCTGCGACTCCGCCAGCTTGACCAGCTCGCCGGTGATCTCGTGGGCGTCCCGGAAGGGCACGTGCTTCTTCACGAGCCACTCGGCCACGTCGGTCGCGAGGGAGAAGCCCTGGGGCGCGAGCTCCGCCATCCGGTCGGTGTGGAAGGTGAGGGTCGCGATCATGCCGCTGAACGCGGGCAGCAGCACCTCGAGGGTCGTCACCGAGTCGAAGACCGGCTCCTTGTCCTCCTGCAGGTCGCGGTTGTAGGCGAGCGGCAGCGCCTTGAGGGTCGCGAGCAGCCCGGTGAGGTTGCCGATCAAGCGGCCGGACTTCCCCCGGGCGAGCTCGGCGATGTCGGGGTTCTTCTTCTGCGGCATGATCGAGGACCCGGTCGAGTAGCCGTCGTCGAGCGTGACGAAGGCGAACTCCCGCGTGTTCCAGAGGATGACCTCCTCCGCGATGCGCGAGACGTCGATCCCGATCATGGCGGTGACGAAAGCGAACTCGGCGACGAGGTCGCGGCTGGCCGTCCCGTCGATCGAGTTCGGCACGCTCGACGCGAAGCCGAGATCGCGGGCGACCGCCTCGGCGTCGAGGCCGAGGGTCGAGCCGGCGAGGGCGCCCGAGCCGTAGGGCGAGACGTCCGCCCGGACGGCCCAGTCCCGCAGGCGCTCCAGATCGCGCAGCAGCGCCCAGCCGTGGGCGAGCAGATGGTGCGCGAGGAGCACGGGCTGAGCGTGCTGGAGGTGGGTGCGCCCGGGCATGATCGCCGTCGGGTGCGCCGACGCCTGCGCGGCGAGGGCGTCGATGAGCTGCACCACCAGCTCCGAGACGAGCGCCGCGTGGTCGCGGAGGTACATCCGGACGAAGGTGGCGATCTGGTCGTTGCGCGAGCGCCCCGCGCGGAGCTTGCCGCCGAGCTCGGGACCGGCTTCGAGCATCAGGCCGCGCTCGAGGGCGCCGTGCACGTCCTCGTCCGACTCGTCGGCGGCGAAGCTCCCGTCGGCGACGGCAGCCTCGAGCCGGTCGAGGGCCGCGAGCATCGCGGTGAGCTCGGCGTCGTCGAGGTAGCCCGCTCCGGCGAGCGCCCGGGCGTGGGCGCGGGAGCCGGCGAGGTCGTAGGGGGCGAGCTGCCAGTCGAAGTGGGTCGACCTCGAGAGCGCGGCGAGCTCGGGCGAGGGGCCGCCGGCGAAGCGGCCGCCCCACAGGGCTCCGGCCTCGCCCGCGCGGGCGGAGGGTCGTTCCGTCATGGTTCTCCTCGGGTTCGGCTGTCGAGTCTACTGAGCGGCGTCGGCGGTGCCGGCGCGCTCCAGGAGCCACACGAGCAGGGCCTTCTGCGCGTGCAGGCGGTTCTCCGCCTCGTCCCAGATCACGCTCTGCGGGCCGTCGATCACGTCGGCGGTCACCTCGTAGCCGCGGTCCGCGGGCAGGCAGTGCAGGAACAGCGCGTCGGGAGCGGCAGCGGCCATCGTGGCGGCGTCGACCCGGTAGGCGCCGAAGGTCGCGACGCGCGCCGCCTTCTCGTCCTCCTTGCCCATCGACACCCACGTGTCCGTGATCACGATGTCGGAGCCGGCCGCGCCCTCGTCGGGGTCGGTCGTGGTGATCGCCGATCCGCCGGTGGTCGCGGCGATGCGCTGCGCATCGGCCAGGACCGCCGCGTCCGGCGAGTACGACTCCGGGGAGACGATGCGGACGTGCATGCCGGCCGTGGCCCCCGCCAGGAGGTACGAGTGCGCCATGTTGCTCGCTCCGTCGCCGAAGAACGTGAGCGTGAGTCCCGCGAGGTGACCGCGGTGCTCGCGGATGGTCAGCAGGTCGGCGAGGAGCTGGCACGGGTGGAACTCGTCCGAGAGCGCGTTGACGACCGGCACGCGCGTGCTGCGCGCCATCTCCTCCAGGCCCGACTGCGCGTAGGTGCGCCACACGATGGCGGCGACCTGGCGCTCCAGGACCCGCGCCGTGTCGGAGGCGGTCTCCTTGCCGCCGAGCTGGCTGCTCGCGGTCGAGATGATCAGGGGGCTGCCGCCGAGATCGGCGATGCCGACCGCGAAGGAGACGCGGGTGCGCGTGGAGGACTTGTCGAAGATCACGGCGACGGTCTGCGGCCCGGCGAGGGGCTTCCGGGAGAAGCGGTCGCGCTTGAGCTCGAGGGCGAGGTCGAGGATCTCGGCCTGCTCGGCGGGAGTGATGTCGTCGTCGCGGAGGAAGTGGCGGGTCACGGTGCTGGTCGCTTTCGGTGGAGGTACGGGGTCAGAGGGTCTGCAGTGCGCGGCCGAAGCGCTCGGCGAACTCGGCGACGTCGGCGGCGGTCACCACGAGCGGAGGCGCGAGCCGGACGCTCGAGTCGTTCGCCGCGTTCACGATCAGGCCGGCGTCGAGGCAGGCGGCGGCGAGCTCGGCGGCGACCGGCCGGGTCAGGGCGATGCCCAGGAGGAGGCCCGCGCCGCGGACCCCTCCGATCAGGGGCGAGTCGAGAGCGGTCAGCGCGTCGACGATCTGCGCCCCGCGCTCCCGCGCGTTGCCGAGAAGGTCGGCGCGCTCGATCTCGGCGAGCACGGCTCCGGCCACGGCGGTCGCGAGCGGATTGCCGCCGAACGTGCTGCCGTGGTGGCCCTTCTGCAGGAGGTCGGACGCCTCGCCGAAGGTCACCAGCGCTCCGACGGGGAAGCCTCCGCCGAGCCCCTTGGCCAGGGTGACGGCGTCGGGCAGGATCCCCGCCTCCTGGTAGGCGAACCAGCGTCCGGTCCGCCCGACCCCGGTCTGGATCTCGTCGACGATGAGCAGCGCGCCGTGCTCGCGGGTGAGCTCGCGCGCGCGCTCGAGGTAGCCGGCCGGCAGCGGGATGACGCCCGCCTCCCCCTGGATGGGCTCGACGATCAGCGCGGCGACGGACTCGTCGAGAGCCGCCTCGAGGGCCTCGATGCTCGCCTCGAGGTGCTCGACCCCTCCCGGCATCGGCTCGAACGGCGCGCGCATGGCCGCCTTGCCGGTCAGAGCGAGCGCGCCCATCGTCCGCCCGTGGAACGCGTTCTGCAGCGCCAGGACGCGGTGCCGGCCGCCGGCCGCGTTCAGCCGCGCCAGCTTGAAGGCCGCCTCGTTGGCCTCGGTGCCCGAGTTGGCGAAGTAGACGCGGCCCGTCTCCCCGGCCCCGGTGAGGCGGCGCAGGGTCTCGGCGAGCTCGATCTGCGGGGCGGTCGCGAAGTAGTTGGAGACGTGGGCGAGCGCACCGGCCTGGCGCGTCACGGCCTCGACGAACACGGGATGCGCATGGCCGAGCGAGTTGACCGCGATGCCGCCGAGGAAGTCGAGGTACTCCCGCCCGTCGACGTCCCAGACCCGGCAGCCCTCGCCGCGCTCGAGCACGGCGAGCGGCGGCGCGAAGGTCTGCATCATCGCGGCGGAGTAGCGGTCGCGCGCCGAGCCGGTGCGGGACGCGGTCGTGGGGGTGGACATGGTGGCCTTTCGATCGGAGCGGTCCGGCCGCGAGGGCCGACGGTGCGCGCGTCCCGGACGGGACGGGCGCTCGGAGCCGGGGCCGCTGAGGATCAGCGGCCCGACATTCGCTCCCGGTCGCGGGGGTCGAGCGAGGCGACGACCTCGGTGCCGATGCCCTCCGAGGTGAACACCTCGAGCAGGATCGAGTGCGGGATGCGGCCGTCGATGATGGCGGCCTTGGGCACTCCCCCGCGCACGGCGTCGAGGCAGGCGGTCATCTTGGGGATCATGCCCGATTCGAGCGAGGGCAGCAGAGCCGCGAGATCGTCCGAGCGGATGTGCGAGACGAGCGACTCGCGGTCGGGCCAGTCGGAGTAGAGGCCGGCCACGTCGGTGAGGACGACGAGCTTCTCGGCGCCGAGCGCGACGGCCAGCGCGGCGGCGGCGGCGTCGGCGTTGACGTTCAGCGACTGCGTGGGGTCGTCCGAGTCGGGGGCGATCGAGGACACGACCGGGATCCGGCCGGCCTCGAGCTGAGCGAGGACGGCGGCGGGGTCCACGGCGATCACGTCTCCGACGAGTCCGAGGTCGTGCTCCTCGCCGTCGATCACGACACCGCGGCGGCGGCCGACGAAGAGGCCCGCGTCCTCACCGGAGATGCCGGCGGCGAGGGGGCCGTGCTCGTTGATCCGGCGGACGATGTCGCGGCTGATGCTGCCGGTGAGCACCATCCGCACCACCTCCATCGCCTCGGGGCTCGTGACCCGGTAGCCGCCCCGGAACTCGCTCTCGATCCCGAGCCGGTCGAGCATCCGCGAGATCTGGGGCCCGCCGCCGTGGACGACCACGGGGCGGATCCCGGCGTAGCGCAGGTAGACCATGTCCTGGGCGAAGGAGCGCTGCAGCTCCTCCGACACCATCGCGTTGCCGCCGAACTTGATCACCATCGTGCGCCCGTGGAAGCTCTGCAGCCAGGGCAGCGACTCGATGAGCGTCGCGGCCTTCCCGGGCGCGGCGTCGCGCTCGGCGCGGCTCTCGGCCGACAGGGTGGTGTCGTCGCTCATGGCCGCCTCAGCTCGAGTACGCGGAGTTCTCGTGCACGTAGTCGTGCGTGAGGTCGTTGGTCCAGATCGTGGCCGTCGCGTCGCCGGCGTGCAGGTCGATGTCGACGGCGACCTCCCGAGGGGCGAGGTCGACGAGGTCGCGGCTCTCGTGCGGCTCGCCCGCGAGGCAGACCTGCACCCCGTTCATCGCGACGTCGATGCCGTACGGGTCGAACTGCGCATCGGTCGTGCCCACGGCGGCGAGGACGCGGCCCCAGTTGGGATCCTTGCCGAAGATCGCGGCCTTGAACAGGTTGCTGCGGGAGACGGCGCGGGCGACGACCACGGCCTCGTCCTCGGTCGCGGCGTTCAGCACGCGGATCGCGACGTCGTGGGCGGCGCCCTCCGCGTCGGCCTGCAGCTGCAGGGTGAGGTCGCGGCAGACCGCGGTCAGGGCCGCGGTGAACTCGTCGGCGTCGGCCTCGACGCCGCTGGCGCCGCTCGCGAGCAGTGCGACGGTGTCGTTCGTCGACATGCAGCCGTCCGAGTCGAGGCGGTCGAAGGTGACGCGGGTCGCGGCACGCAGGGCGGTGTCGAGAGCGGCGGACTCGAGGGCCGCGTCGGTCGTGATCACGACCAGCATCGTCGCCAGACCCGGCGCGAGCATCCCCGCGCCCTTGGCCATGCCGCCGATGATCCAGCCCTGCTCGGATCGGACCACCGCCTGCTTCGGGACCGTGTCGGTGGTCATGATCGCGCGGGCGGCCGCCTCGCCCGCCTCGAGTCCCCCGGCGAGCTCGGCGGAGGCGCCGGTCACGCCGGCGGTGAGCTTCGCGAGATCGAGCTGGTCGCCGATCAGCCCGGTGGAGCACACCAGCACGTCGCCGGCGGACACCTCGAGGCTCTCGCCCACGAGCTCCGCGGTGCGGTGGGTGACCTGGAAGCCCTGAGCACCCGTGTAGCAGTTGGCGCCGCCGGAGTTGAGGACGATCGCCGAGACGACGCCGTCGCCGATCACCTGCTCGCTCCAGAGGACGGGGTTCGCCTTGCAGCGGTTGCTCGTGAAGACCGCAGCGGCGCTCTGCATCGGGCCGAGGTTCTGCACGAGCGCGACGTCGCGCGCTCCCGTCGACTTCAGCCCGGCGACGACTCCGGCCGCCCGGAACCCTGCTGCTGCGGTGACGCTCACGGCGCGACTCCGTTCACGCTCAGGCCGAGGGACTCCGGGAGTCCCAGGGCGATGTTGGTGGACTGGACGGCCGCGCCCGCGGTGCCCTTCACCAGGTTGTCGATGGCCGAGACGACCACGACCCGGCGGGCCCGCTCGTCCACGGCGAGTCCGATCAGAGCGGTGTTCGCCCCCACCACGTCGGCCGTCCGGGGGAAGGAGCCCTCCGGCAGCAGCTGGACGAAGGTCTCGTCGCCGTAGGCGGTCTCCCATGCGGCGCGCACGTCCTGCGCGGAGACGCCGGGGGCGAGGCGCGCGGTCGAGGTCGCCAGGATGCCCCGGGACATCGGCACGAGGACCGGCGTGAACGAGATCGAGACGGGTCCCGCTCCGGCGAGCAGGAGGTTCTGCCGGATCTCGGGATTGTGGCGGTGCGCTCCGCCGAGGCCGTAGGCGTGCGCGGAGCCGAGGAGCTCGCTGGCGAGGAGGTCGGTCCGCAGGCTCTTGCCCGCACCCGAGGGGCCGACGGCGAGGACCGCGACGAGGTCCGACGACTCGATCACACCGGCGTGCAGGCCGGGGGCCAGGCCGAGCGTGATCGCCGTGACGTTGCAGCCGGGGACGGCGATGCGCCGCACTCCGGCGAGCGCCTCGCGCTGCTTGCGTCCGCCGCCGCCGATCAGCAGCTCCGGGAGCCCGTAGGGCCAGGCCCCGGCGAAGTCGCCCCCGTAGAAGTCGGCCCAGTCCTGCGGGTCGGTCAAGCGGTGGTCGGCGCCGCAGTCGACGACGAGGACGTCCTCGGGAAGGGTCGCGGTGATCTCGCCCGACTTCCCGTGCGGGAGGGCGAGGAAGACGACGTCGTGCCCGGCGAGGTTCCCGGTCGTCGTGTCGACGAGGACGAGGTCGCGGAGCGAGCGGAGGTGCGGGTGCACGGCGATGAGGGGCTGACCCGCGTTGGCGTGCGCCGTCACCGTGCGCACCTCGAACTCGGGGTGGTCGGCGAGCAGTCGCAGCAGCTCGCCGCCCGCGTAGCCGCTCGCACCGGCCACCGCCACGGAGAAAGTCATGCCCGAGAGCCTAGCCGGTGCGGGTGCGGGGCCCCGCCCGGCCGAGCCGGACGGGACCCCCGGCCTCATTCGCGGAGTCGGGCGCCGAAGCGCTCCGCCGACACGGCCACGCCGTTCTCCTTCGCGGCCGTCGCCTCGGCCGCGGTGAGCGTGCGGTCCGGTGCGCGGAAGCGCAGCGCGAAGGTCAGCGACTTCGTCCCCTCGGAGAGCCCGGTGCCGCGGTAGTCGTCGACCAGGCGGATCGCCTCGAGCAGCTCGCCCGCCCCCTCGGCGACGGCGGCACGCACGTCGGCTGCCGCAGTGCCGACCGGCACGACGAGCGAGAGGTCCTGGGTCGCGGCGGGCAGCGCGCCCACCGGACGTGCCACGACGACCCTCCCGGCCCGCGCGAGCAGCGGCTCCAGGTCGAGCTCGACCACGGCGACGCGGCGCGGGAGGTCGAGCTCCTCGGCGAGCGCCGGGAGCAGCTCCCCCGCGTGCCCGATGACCGCGCCGTCGAGCACGACCTCGGCGGTGCGGCCCGGGTGCAGCGCGGCGTGGGCCCCCTGGCGCAGCACCAGCTCGGTGCCGGTCGCCGCGGAGACCTCGCGGACCACGTCGAGGGCGTCGCGCCAGTCGACGTCACGCCCGGCGACACCGGGCTGGCGCACGACGGCGGCACCCGTGAGCAGCGCCGCGAGGTGCCGCGGCTGCGGCGGGATGCCCGCGTTCAGCTCGGCCTCGACCTGCGCGGACGGACGCGCCCCGCCCGCGGGGAGCGCCCCGGAGCCGAACGGGCGGCCAGCGGCCGGGAGGAAGACGGAGCCGAGCTCGTAGACCGCGAGATCCGTCAGGCCGCGCGAGCGGTTGCGGGCCGCGACCTGCACGAGACCCGGCAGCAGAGAGATCCGCAGCTGGCCCGCCGTCGCGTCGAGCGGGTTGGCGAGCGTGATCTGCTCCTGCGGCTCCCCGTCGACCGAGCCGAGCCGGTCGTTGATCGAGCGCGAGAGGAACGGGTACGAGAGCACCTCGGTCAGACCCGCGGCGGCGAGCGCCTGGGCGAGGGTGCGGCGGAGCCGCTGGCCCGGGGTCAGACCGCGGCCGGGAGGCGCGACGGGCAGGATCGCCGGGATGCGGTCGTACCCGGTGATGCGGGCGACCTCCTCCGCGAGCGAGGCGCGGTCGACGAGGTCGGGGCGCCAGCTCGGCGGAGTCACCAGCAGGCCCGCTCCGCCGGCCTCGACGGAGGCGCCGATCTCGACGAGCGCGCCGCGGATCTCCTCCGGGGTGTACTCCACGCCGATGAGGCCTGCGACGTAGCCGTCCGGCAGCTCGACCGGCTCCGCCGTGCGCGGGTCGGCCAGGACCGAGCCGAGCTCGTCCGCCGTGCCGCCGGCGAGCTCCACGAGCAGCTGCACCGCGCGGGCCGCGGCGACCGAGGCCACCTCGGGGTCGACGCCGCGCTCGAAGCGCCGCGACGCCTCGCTCGGCAGCTTGTGCCGGCGAGCCGTCCGGGCGATCGAGACCGGGTCGAAGTTCGCCGCCTCGAGCAGGACGTCGGACGTGGCGTCCGAGATCTCGGTGCGCGCGCCCCCCATCACTCCGGCGAGGCCGATCGTCCCGCCGTCGTCGGCGATGACGAGGTCCTCCGCGTGCAGGCGCCGGGTCTGTCCGTCGAGCGTCTCGAGGGTCTCCCCCGGTGCGGCGCGGCGCACCACGATGCCTCCCTGCAGGGTCGCCAGGTCGTAGCCGTGCAGCGGCTGGCCCAGCTCGAACATCACGTAGTTGGTGATGTCCACGACGAGCGAGATCGAGCGGACGCCGGCCAGGCGCAGTCGCGCGAGCATCCACGGCGGCGTCGGTCGCGAGACGTCGACGCCCCGGACGACGCGCGTGACGAACACGGAGGCGCCGACACGGCCGCGGATCGGCGCCTCGTCGGCCACGGACACGGGGAAGACGGGCGCCGTCTCCGTGCGCCGGTGCGGAGGGAGCGCCCGAGCGGGGTCGCGGAAGGCGGCTCCGGTGGCGTGGGCGTACTCGCGGGCGATGCCGCGGATCGAGAAGGCGTAGCCGCGGTCGGGCGTCACGTTGACCTCGACCGCGGCGTCGTCGAGACCGAGGAGCGCGACGGCGTCCGTGCCCGGCTCCGGATCGAGCCCGAGCGAGGCGAGGCGGAGGATGCCGTCGTGGTCGTCCCCGAGGCCGAGCTCGCGGCTCGAGGCGATCATCCCGTCGGACACGTGCCCGTAGGTCTTCCGCGCGGAGATCGGGAACGGCCCGGGCAGGACCGCGCCCGGCAGGGACACGACGACCTTGTCGCCGGCCGCGAAGTTGTGGGCTCCGCAGACGATGCCGCGGACGTCCTCTCCGCCGTCGGCGGCCCGCCCGCCCTCCGGTGCCACGCGGACGTGGCACCAGTTGATGGTCTTGCCGTTCTTCTGCGGCTCCGGAGCGAGGTCGAGCACCTCGCCGACGACGACGGGGCCGGTCACCTCGAAGCGGTGGACGTCCTCCTCCTCCAGGCCGACCGACACCAAAGCCGCGTGCACGGACTCCGTCGTGACGTCCTGCTCGAGGTCGACGTACTCCCCCAGCCAGCTCAGCGGGATGCGCATCAGATCACCATCCCGTACTGCTCGCTGAAGCGGACGTCGCCTTCGACCATGTCGCGCATGTCCTTCACGTCGTTGCGGAACATCAGGGTCCGCTCGATCCCCATGCCGAAGGCGAACCCGGAGTACTCCTCCGGGTCGATCCCGGCCGCGCGCAGCACGTTCGGGTTGACCATGCCGCAGCCGCCCCACTCGATCCAGCGGGCACCGCCGACGAAGGTCGGGTGCCAGACGTCCAGCTCGGCGCTGGGCTCGGTGAAGGGGAAGTAGTTCGGGCGCAGGCGGATGCGCGCGTCGTCGCCGAAGAGGATCCGCGCGACGTGCTCGAGGGTGCCCCGCAGGTGCGCCATGGTCAGGCCGCGGTCGACGGCGAGACCCTCGAACTGCGTGAACACGGGCGTGTGCGTCGCGTCGAGCTCGTCGGTGCGGTAGACCCGGCCGGGAGCGATCACGTAGAGCGGCAGCGGGCGCTCGAGCATCGAGCGGATCTGCACCGGCGAGGTGTGCGTGCGCAGCACCAGGTGCGAGTCGACGGGGTCGACGAAGAAGGTGTCCTGCATGGCGCGGGCCGGGTGGTCCTCGTCGAAGTTCAGGGCGTCGAAGTTGAACCACTCGTTCTCGAGCTCCGGCCCCTCCGCGATCTCCCAGCCCATCCCGACGAACACGTCGGCGATCGACTCCTGGAGCAGAGAGAGGGGGTGGCGGGCGCCGCGGCGCACGAAGCTGGCACCGGCGGTGACGTCCACGCGCTCGGCCTCGAGGGCGGCCGCGTCCTCGGCCTCGACGAGCCCGGCCTCGCGGGCGGCGTAGGCGTCGCCCACCTGCTTGCGGGCACCGCCGACGAGCTTGCCGGACGCCGCCTTGTGCTCGGGCGGGACGGAGCGCATCTGCGCGTTGAGTCGGGCGAGGGCGGACCCCTCGCCGAGGTGGGCGGCTCGGGCGGACTTCAGAGCGGCGGAGTCGCCCGCCGCGCCGATGGCGGCGAGGGCGTCGGCGACCGCCGCGGAGACGGCCTCATCGGTGATCGGGTTGCTGTCTGACACGATCCCCCAGTGTAGGCGAGGGCCTCCGCCCCCTCCCGCCGCCCGCGCGCGGTGCTCGTCGCGCTCGCCCGCGGCCAGGCCACCGTCTGCGCCGACGGCCCTCGAAGCCTCGCCGCCGGTGCTGCTCGACCAGCAGGGGCGGGTTCTCGCTACGCCGGGGTCGGAGGCTGCTCGACCGGCAGGAGGCGGGGCGCCGCCGGACGGGAAGACGCCCGGATCGATCGCGACTCCCCGATCACCACCGCCTCCGCGTCGACGACGCCGGAGCGGAGCACCACCGCTCGATGCGCTGAGCGATCGCCGGACCCTCGAGGCGAACAGGAGAATCGCGTGTCAGCGATTCTCCGTAGCCGGACGCAGGACGCTCTGCGGAACCCGACCCCGTCAGGAAGCCGACCGCGGTGAGGATCGCCCTCGGGCGATCCTCACAGTTCAGTCCTGCACAGCGATCAGCTGCGTGTCCGTCTGCGCGCGGGCTGCTGGGTGGCCGCCGATGGTGCGGCCGCCGCGTCCGCCGCTCTTCGTGCGGATCTCGATCCACTTCGCCAGCCCCGAGAGGAGGAGGCAGATGCCGATGTAGATCGCTCCGATGACGATCGCCGCCGGGATGATCGGGCTGTCGAGGCTCGACTGGTTGCCCAGGTAGCGCGCGTAGTACAGCAGCTCGTTGTAGGTGATGATCGAGCCGAGCGCCGTGTCCTTGAGGGCGACGACGAGCTGGGCGATGATCACGGGCAGCATCGAGCGGATCGCCTGGGGGAACAGGATGAGCCGCATCACGCCGGACTTGCGCAGGCCGATCGCGTAGCCCGCCTCCTTCTGTCCTCGCGGGAGGGCTTCGATGCCGGCGCGGAAGATCTCGGAGAAGACGGAGCCGTTGTAGAGGGTCAGGGCGATGACGACGGCGAGGTAGGGGCTGAGCTTGAGGCCCGCGAACGGCAGGCCGTAGTACATCAGCATCATCAGGATCAGGACGGGGATCGCCCGGAACAGCTCGATGAAGAGCGTGACGGGGACGTTGATCCAGCGCCGGTCCGAGAGCCGGCCGATCGCCAGGAGGAGGCCGAGGACGAGGCTGGCGACGCCCGCCGTGGCGAAGGCCGCGAGCGTGCGGCCGAGGGCGCCGCCGATGCTCTGCCAGACCAGCGGGTAGCCGAACGCGCGCCACTTGGAGGCGTCGAACTGGCCGGACTCCGCGAAGCGCCAGACCACGAAGCCGAGGAACGCCGCGATCAGCAGGACGACGACGACGCCGATGACGCGGTTGCGCACGACGGCCCGGGGGCCGGGGTTGTCGAAGAGGACGGAGCTCATCGGGCGACCCTCCACTTCTTCTCGAGCTGACGTTGGACGAGCGAGAGCAGGGTGACCAGGACCACGAAGACCAGGGCCACCCAGAGGACGACGATGAGGCTGTTCTCGCCGCGCTCGTTGAGCACGCGGACGATGGTGCCCGCCTCCGCGACCGAGAAGCCGGCGGCGACGGTGGTGTTCTTCAGCAGCGCGATCAGGACGCTCATGAGCGGCGGGATCACGGAGCGGAAGGCCTGGGGCAGGACGACCTGCGTCATCGTGAGGCCGAAGTCGAGGCCGATCGCACGGGCCGCCTCGGCCTGGCCGATCGGCACGGTGTTGATGCCCGACCGCAGCACCTCCGCGACGTAGGTCGCGGTGTAGAGGCTGAGGGCGCAGATCGCCAGGTTCGTGTAGTCCACCTGCGGCAGGTCGAGCTTGGGGTAGCCGAAGGCGAAGAAGAACATCACCAGCGTGAGCGGGGTGTTCCGGATGGTGTTCACGTACACCGTGCCGACCGCGCGGGCGATCGGGACGGGCGAGACGCGCATCGCACCGACCACCGTGCCGATCAGCAGGGCGAACACGAGCGAGACGCTGAAGAGGATCAGGGTGTTGCCGAAGGCCGGGACGTAGACGTCGAGGTTGTTCAACAGGACATCCATGCGGCTGGCCCTTCTGTCGGAGCGGTGGTGGTGGTCGAGGAGAGGGGACCCCCGGGCGGCGGTCGGGCCGCCCGGGGCGCCTCCTAGTAGTCGTTCACCGCCGGCTGGGTGACGGTCGTGCCGGACTGGCCGAGCGTCTCGTCGTAGATGGCGCTCCAGGTCTCGCCGCCGTCGGTCAGCATGCCGTTGACGAAGTGTCGCAGGGCGTCGTCGTCCTTCGGCAGGCCGATGCCGTACAGCTCGGTGCTGAAGGGCTCGCCGACGACCTTGAGCTCGTCGGGCTTCTGAGCGGCGTAGCCGATCAGGATCGCGCCGTCGGTGGTGACGGCGTCGACGGTGCCGTCGGAGAGGGCGTCCACGCACTGCGAGTACGTGTCGAACTCCTCGGTCTTCACCTCGGGGTAGTTGGTGCGGATGTTCTGGATCGGGGTGGAGCCGGTGGCCGAGCACACGGTGGTGTCGGCGGTGAGGTCGTCCGGCCCGGTGATCGTGTCGTTGTCGGCCGCGACGAGCAGCTGCTGGCCGGTCTCGAAGTAGGGTCCGGCGAAGCCGACCTGCTCCTTGCGCTTGTCGGTGATCGAGTAGGTGCCGACGTAGTAGTCGATGTCGCCGTTCACGATCGACGCCTCGCGGTTGGCCGACGGGATCGCCTTGAACTCGATGGCGTCGGCCGCGAAGCCGAGCGAGGCGGCGGTCCACTTCGCGATCTCGATGTCGAACCCGGAGCGCTCGCCGGTCGCCGCGTCGAGGTAGCCCAGCCCGGGCTGGTCCTCCTTGACGCCG
The DNA here is from genome assembly GCF_002931635.1 of Rathayibacter sp. AY2B7. Classification (NCBI taxonomy): domain Bacteria; kingdom Bacillati; phylum Actinomycetota; class Actinomycetes; order Micrococcales; family Microbacteriaceae; genus Rathayibacter; species Rathayibacter sp. AY2B7. The sequence goes on from NZ_PSUC01000006.1 coordinate 17,657, forward strand.
ATGACGACCTTGCCGTCCGCGGTCATCGCGTCGAAGGTCGGGCTGCCCTCGAGAGTGACGTCGGAGGCGACCTCGTACGCGGAGGTCCCTCCCTCGGAGCCTCCACCGGCGCCGCCGACGGCGGTTCCGGAGTCGCCGGAGCAGCCGGCGAGGGCGAGGGTCGCTGCTGCGAGTCCCGCGGTCATGAACATGAGCCTGGTGCGCATGATCGTCCTTCCTGGGGTTCGGCCCGCCGGAGCGGGCGATGTCGGGTCGGCTCCCGGGTCACGGGTCCGACCTGCCTGGTGGCTGCTGATCGCGCTTCTAGTGCGTGATGAGCTTGGAGAGGAAGTCCTTGGCCCGGTCGGTGCGGGGCGCGGTGAAGAACGACTCCGGGTCGGTGTCCTCGAGGATCTCGCCGTCGGCCATGAACACGACGCGGTCGGCGGCCTTCCGGGCGAATCCCATCTCGTGGGTGACGACGATCATCGTCATCCCGTCCTTGGCGAGCCCGACCATCACGTCCAGGACCTCGTTGATCATCTCGGGGTCGAGCGCCGAGGTCGGCTCGTCGAAGAGCATCACCTTGGGCTTCATCGCCAGCGCCCGCGCGATCGCGACGCGCTGCTGCTGCCCGCCGGAGAGCTGGGCCGGGGTCTTGGCGGCCTGGTGGCCGACGCCGACCCGGTCGAGCAGCGCCGTGGCCTGGGCCTCCGCGTCCTTGCGGGAGAGCCCGCGGACCTTGATCGGGCCGAGGGTGACGTTCTCGAGGATCGTCTTGTGCGCGAAGAGGTTGAACGACTGGAAGACCATCCCGACGTCGGCGCGGAGCGCGGCGAGGCCCTTGCCCTCCTCCGGGAGCTTCTGCCCGTCGATGGTGATGGTGCCGCCCGAGATCGTCTCGAGCCGGTTGACCGTGCGGCAGAGCGTCGACTTGCCGGATCCGGAGGGGCCGAGGACCACGACGACCTCGCCCCGGTGCACCGTCAGATCAATGTCCTTCAGAGCCTGGAAGTCGCCGTAGTGCTTCTGCACCCCGGAGAGGACGACGAGGGGTTCACCGGCGGGAGCGGCGGCGCGCTCGTCTTGCGGGGCTGTGACCATGCCGTCAGAGAAGCACACGGGGATGGGCCGGTCAAATCATGAGGGAATTCTTAACCGAAGGGTAACAACGCGCCCTGTTCTCCAGGTTCGCGGTCCCTACGGCCCGGTTCCTCTCAGGAACGCAGCGCGAAGGCGCTCTCGTACAGGCAGACGGAGGCCGCGGTCGCGAGGTTGAGCGACTCCGCCGCCCCGTAGATGGGCACCGCGACCACGCCGTCGACGAGAGCGAGCGACTCGTCCTCGAGGCCGCGCGCCTCGTTGCCGAAGACCCAGACGGTCGGCTGGGCGAGGTCCCCGCGGGCGCGGACGTCGAGCAGGTCCTCCCCCTTCACGTCGGCCGCGACGGAGCGGAGGCCCACCCCGCGGAGCCGGCCCAGCACGTCGGCGAGGTCGGCGCCGACCGCGACCGGGAGGTGGAAGAGCGAGCCGGTCGTGGAGCGCACGACCTTGGGGTTGTAGAGGTCGACCGAGCGGCCGGACAGCACGACCGCGTCAGCACCGGCGGCGTCGGCGGCACGGATGATCGTGCCGAGGTTGCCCGGATCGCGGACCTCCTCGAGCACCGCCACGAGGCGCGGCTCGGAGGCGACGACGTCCTTGAGCGACGTGGGGAACTGACGGCAGACCGCGACGAAGCCCTGCGGAGTGACGGTGTCGGCCATCGCGTCGAGGACGTCCTCGGTCACGTACTCGATCTCCACCTCCGCCTCGGCGGCCGCGGCGACGATCTCGGGGTGCCGCTCCAGAGCGGTCGGAGTCGCGAACGACTCGACGATCAGCTCCGGGCGGTACTGCAGCGCCTCGGAGAGCGCCTGCGGGCCCTCGAGGAGGAAGAGCCCCGTCTCGAGCCGGGCCGGGCGGCGGGTGAGCTTCGCCACGGAGCGGACACGGGGAGAGCGGGGGTTGTCGAGCATGCGGCGAGCCTATCGGCGCGGTGATCGCCGCCCCCGCAGACACGGCGCGGGAGGGCCCGCGGACGACGGAGGGGGCCGCGACCTCTCGGTCGCGACCCCCTCCGGGAAGCCGTGCTGACTACGCTGCGGCCTTGGGCGCCGAGGTGTCGGCGGGCAGCGCGCTCTTCGCGGTCGCGACGAGCGAGGCGAACGTGGCCGGCTCGGTGATCGCGAGGTCCGCGAGGATGCGGCGGTCGACCTGGACGCCGGCCAGGGCGAGGCCCTGGATGAAGCGGTTGTAGGTCAGGCCGTTCGCGCGGGACGCGGCGTTGATGCGCTGGATCCAGAGACGACGGAACTCGCCCTTCTTGGCGCGGCGGTCGCGGTACGAGTAGACGAGGGAGTGGGTGACCTGCTCCTTCGCCTTGCGGTAGAGGCGTGACCGCTGGCCGCGGTAGCCCGAGGCGCGCTCGAGGATGACGCGACGCTTCTTGTGGGCGTTGACGGCCCTCTTCACTCTTGCCATTGCTGTTTCTTCCTATCGATCCGTGTCGGCTGAGTAGCGACCACGCGGCGCAGCGGGCTGCGCCGGCGGTGGGCTACAGACCGAGAAGCTTCTTGGCGACCTTGGCGTCCTGCGGGGCGAGGACCTGGTCCTGGTTGAGGCGGCGCGTGCGAACGCTGGACTTGGACTCCAGGTTGTGGCGCATGCCGGCCTGCTGCTTCATGACCTTGCCGGAGCCGGTCACCTTGAAGCGCTTCTTGGCACCCGAGTGGGTCTTCATCTTGGGCATGTTCTCTCCTTGTGAACGTCACTCCGCGCTCGGCGGGGCGAAACCGGTGCCCCGCGAGCGGGGCGTCCACCGGCCCCGAGGCCGGGGCGGCGAAGTACTAGACGGACTCGGCCTCGGCCGTGTCCTCGGGGGTGTTGGCCTCGCGACGAGCGGCGCGGACCGCATTGGCCTCGGCCTTCGCCTCGGACTTGTTCTTCAGCGGGCCGATGACCATCACCATGTTGCGACCGTCGATGGTCGGGGTGGACTCGACCTGGCCGAACTCGGCGACGTCCTCCGCGAAGCGCTGGAGCAGGCGGACGCCCATCTCGGGGCGCGACTGCTCGCGACCGCGGAAGAGGATCATCGCCTTGACCTTGTCGCCGGCCTTCAGGAAGCCCTCGGCGCGCTTGCGCTTGGTCTCGTAGTCGTGCTTGTCGATCTTCAGGCGGAAACGGACCTCTTTGAGGATCGTGTTCGCCTGGTTGCGACGGGCTTCCTTGAGCTTCTGAGCCTGCTCGTACTTGAACTTCCCGTAGTCCATGATCTTGGCCACGGGCGGCTTGGAGTTGGGGGCGACCTCGACCAGGTCCAGGTCTGCGTCCTGCGCGAGTCGCAGGGCGACCTCGATCTTGACGACGCCGACCTGTTCTCCTGCGGGACCCACGAGGCGGACCTCGGGGACGCGGATACGGTCGTTGGTACGGGGATCGCTGATTGCGTTTCTCCTCTGATCTCGGTGAGTGCAGCTGCGCTGCCGGAGTCTTCTCCAGCGCACCCGAGAGAGGTGATCGTCCCGTCCACGTCGTACCTGCAGCACGGCGCTCGCACCCTGTGACGCGGTTCCCGAGGCGGACCTCGAGAGCCGCAGCCCTGCCTCCGGTGGTCTGACGACCCTCGGGGGCGGAGTGCTTCTGACCCGGTAACCTTGTGAAGCGGTCAAGCGCGGGTGGGAGAATCTCCACTTTCGAACCGAGGACATGCCTCGGAGCCCGGACTACCATAGCAGACCGGCGGCCCGCCCGACAGACCGGATCCGGCCGCCCCTCGATCCTCTGCTCCGGCGGCCGCGCCCCTCCACCACGGACGACGAACGAAGGACCCATGGCCCAGTACGACGACGACTACACGCGACGATTCGGCGAGGACGGCGGAGCCTCCGACGTAGAGGCCGCGCGCGACATCGCGGAGGTCCCGGCGGTGGAGATCATCACCACCGCCGCCGTGCACCTGATGAGCGCGGCCGCCGTCAAGTGCGGGCTCGCCGACGAGCCCGGAGCGCAGGTCGACCTCGACGAGGCGCGCAAGCTCATCAACGCGCTCGCGGGCCTGGTCACGGCCGGGGCGCCCGACATCAGCGACATGCACGCCCGGAGCCTGCGCGACGGCCTCCGCACCCTCCAGCTCGCGTTCCGCGAGGCGTCCCCCATCGCCGACCCGATCGGCAAGGGCCCGGGCGAGAAGTGGACCGGCCCGGTCACCTGATCGGGAGTCAGCGGGCGGCGGCGAGCTGCAGCGTCATCGAGTCGACGCGCTGCGCGACGGTCTCGTCGGCCGCCCACCGCTCCCCCAATCGCGCGACGAGGGCGCCGAGCGCGTCCTGATCGAGCCCCGGGCGCAGGCTCAGGACCACCACGAGCTCGGGGCCCGCGAGGCGCTGCTCCGGATCTCCCGCGCGCACCTCGAGCGAGGCGACCGCCCGCTCCCCGTCCGCAGCCGCGCGGAGAGCCAGGAGCACCTCCGCATCGGCGGGGGCCGGCCGCCAGTCGCCGCCCTCCGCGATCGCCCAGAGGGCCGGGCGCCGGACCGCGAACTCCCGCTCGGACGCGGGATCGAGGACCATCACCTCGGTGCCCTCCGCGACGGCCGCCAGGGCCGCGCGGCGCCCGTCGACAGGGACGGGACGGGCGGCCGGGTCCCATCGGCGCATGCTCTCGACGCCGCTGAAGACGGGGAGCACCGTGCGGCCGTCGGGTCCGGCGACCGTGACGATCGCGAGCTCCTGCGTCTTGTCCGCCCGGAGTCCCCCGACCCCCTCGGCCTCCTCGCCGAGGCGGGCGACCAGCGGGATGAGCAGGCGGGACGTGCGGAGCGCGTCGACCACGGCCTCCGGGCCGCGAGTGCCGCGGGCGAAGGACTCGAGCGCGGCGACCAGCGCCTCCGGGGCGCTCCCGTCGTCCTCCGGCGCTGCGCTCGGCTCGAAGTGCCGGCCCGCCCAGGGGGTGCCGGCCGAGTCGGTCAGATGCGCCGGGAGCGGGCGGGGCTCACTCGGATGCGACATCCAGGGCCTCCGCGAGCGTGAACGCGCCCGCGTACAGCGCCTTGCCGACGATCGCGCCCTCGAGCCCCTGGGGCACGAGGTCGCGCAGAGCGGCGATGTCGTCGAGGTTCGAGATGCCGCCCGAAGCGATCACGGGGCGGTGGGTGCGGGCCATGACCTGCTCGAGGAGCTCGAGGTTCGGGCCCTTGAGCGTGCCGTCCTTCGTGACGTCGGTGACGACGTAGCGGGTGCAGCCGGCCTCCTCCAGGCGGTCGAGGACCTGCCAGAGGTCGCCGCCCTCCTTGGTCCAGCCGCGCGCGGCGAGCGTGGTGCCCCGGACGTCGAGCCCGACGGCGATCTGGTCGCCGTACTGCGCGATGACGCTCGCGGCCCACTCGGGGTTCTCGAGCGCCGCGGTTCCGAGGTTGATGCGCTTCGCGCCGGCGCTCAGCGCGGACTCGAGGCTGCGGTCGTCGCGGATCCCGCCGGAGAGCTCGACGTTCACGCCCTTCACCTGCCGGATGACCTTCTTCATGATGCCGTGGTTGTCGCCGCGGCCGAAGGCGGCGTCGAGGTCGACGAGGTGGATCCACTCCGCGCCCTGGTCGGCCCAGTCGCCCGCGGCGTCGATCGGGTCGCCGTAGTTGGTCTCGGTCCCGGCCTCGCCCTGCGTGAGCCGCACGGCCCTGCCGCCCGCCACGTCGATCGCGGGCAGGAGGACCAGGCCCGGGGCCTTGGTGAACTCGCTCATCGTCATCCTCAGTCTCGGAGCCGGTGCCGGCCCCTGGAGGCGCCGACCACCGGCCGATCCTAGTTCGTGCGGAGGGTGCCCAGCCAATTGGCCAGCAGCCGGAGCCCGGCGGCCCCCGACTTCTCGGGGTGGAACTGAGTGGCCGAGAGCGGCCCGTTCTCGACCGCGGCGATGAAGGGGCCTCCGTGATCGGCCCAGGTGACCGCGGGACGCGGGAACGGGGGCATCACGTCGAGCGACCACTCGCGCGCGCCGTAGGAGTGCACGAAGTAGAAGCGCTCCTCGGCGATGCCGTCGAAGAGCACCGAGCCCTCGGGAGCGGAGACGGTGTTCCAGCCCATGTGCGGGACGACCTCGGCCGGGAGGAGGTCGACCGTCCCCGGCCACTCGCCCAGGCCCTCGCTCTCGACCCCGCGCTCGACGCCGCGCTCGAAGAGCACCTGCATCCCGACGCAGATGCCCAGGACGGGGCGCCCGCCGGCGAGGCGCTTCTCGATGATCTCGCCGCCGCGGGCGCGGGTCAGCGCCGACATCACGGCATCGAAGGCGCCGACGCCGGGCACGAGGAGGCCGTCCGCCTCCAGCGCCCGCTGCCGGTCCCCCGTCAGCTCGACATCGGCCCCGGCGAGCTCGAGCGCCTTGACGGCGGAGTGCACGTTCCCCGAGCCGTAGTCGTAGACCACGACGGAGGGGCGGGCCGCACTCACAGCGCGCCCTTCGTCGACGGCACGCCGGAGACGAGCGGATCGAGGGTCTTGGCCTGACGGAAGGCGCGGGCGAACGCCTTGAACTCCGCTTCGGCGATGTGGTGCGGGTCCCTGCCGCCGAGCACCGTGACGTGCACGGTGAGGCCGGCGTTGAAGGCGATCGCCTCGAAGACGTGGCGCACCATCGACCCGGTGAAGTGGCCGCCGATCAGGTGCAGCGCGAAGCCCTCCGGCTCGCCGGTGTGCACGAGGTAGGGGCGCCCCGAGATGTCGACGACGGCCTGCACGAGCGCCTCGTCGAGGGGGACGAGCGCGTCGCCGAAGCGGGAGATCCCGGCCTTGTCGCCGAGCGCCTGACGGATGGCCGTGCCGAGGACGATGCCGATGTCCTCCGCGGTGTGGTGGATGTCGATCTCGATGTCGCCGCGGGCCCGGACGCGCAGATCCGTGAGCGAGTGCTTCGCGAACGCCGTCAGCAGATGGTCGAAGAAGGGCACGCCGGTCTCCAGATCGGCGACGCCCGTGCCGTCGAGGTCGAGGGAGAGCTCGATGCTCGACTCGCTGGTGGCACGGCTGAGGGAGGCGGTGCGCCCGGGTGCGGCGCTCGGGGAGGTCATGCCTCCCAGTCTATTCGCGCCGCGTCACCGCCCCCGGGCGGAGCTCACTCGCGCGAGAGCGCCACCGCGGGGTCGGCTGAGGGGGCGGGGAGGGAGGCGAGCGCCTCGAGGAACGCGGTCGTCTCCTCCTCGGTGCCGGCGCTGACGCGGAGGTGGTTCGGGATGCCGACGTCGCGGATGAGGACACCGCGGGCGAGCAGGCCCTCGAACACGGCGGCCGGATCCGCGACGCCGCCGAAGAGGACGAAGTTGCTGCCGGTCGCGTACGGGCGGTAGCCGAGGGCGCGCAGGCCGTCGATCATCCGGTCGCGCTGCACGATGATCTCGCCGACCATGGAGAGCATCTCGTCGGCGTGAGCGAGGGCGGCGGTCGCGGCGGCCTGGGTGAGGGCCGACAGATGGTACGGGAGGCGGACGAGACGGAGCGCGTCGATCACCGCGGGGTCGGCGGCGAGGTAGCCCAGGCGGACGCCGGCGAAGGCGAAGGCCTTGCTCATGGTGCGGGACACGAGCAGGCGCGGTCGCCCGGGGAGGAGGCTCAGCGCGGTGGGCGCGCCCCTGCCCGCGAACTCGGCGTACGCCTCGTCGACGACGACGATGCCGTCGGTCGCGTCGTAGACCGCCTCGATCACGGCGAGGTCGAGCGGCGTCCCGGTCGGGTTGTTCGGAGCGCAGAGAAAGACGATGTCGGGCCGGGCCCGGCGCACCTGCTCCGCGGCGTACTCGGCTCCGATCTCGAACTCCGCCTCGCGCGGAGCGGGGATCCACTCCGTTCCGCTCCCCGACGCGAGGATCGAGTACATCGAATAGGTGGGCGCGAACCCCAGCAGCGAGCGCCCGGGGCCGCCGAACGCCTGAAGGACGTGCTGGAGCACCTCGTTCGATCCGTTCGCAGCCCACACGCCGTCCGCGGTGAGCCCGTGACTGAGGTAGCCGGCGAGGGAGTCTCGCAGCTCTCGGAACTCGCGGTCGGGGTACCGGTTGACGGTGCGCAGCGCCTCCGAGACCCGCCCGACGATGTCGGCGATCACGTCGTCCGGGACCGGGTGGGTGTTCTCGTTGACGTTGAGGGCGACGGGCACGACCGCCTGGGGTGCGCCGTACGGGTGCTTGCCTCGGAGGTCGTCGCGGAGGGGCAGGTCGTCGAGAGTCGTCACCAGGGAATGGTAGCGAAGCGCACGTCGCGGACGACCGGGCAGCCCGGCTCAGCGAGCGGTGTCGTACTCGGCCGGAACCGCGAGGCGCTGCCCGGGCTCGACGCCCGCGCTCGAGAGCTGGTTGAGGGAGAGGATGTCGTCGACCACGTCGCGCGGGTCCGCCTGCGGGGCGAGCTCCTCGGCGAGCGACCAGAGCGACTCGCCCGCGTGGACGGTGACGTACTGGAACTCGACCGCAGCGGCGTCGCTCGATGCGACCGCTCCACCGCCGTTGAGCCCGAAGGCGAAGGCGCCTGCCACGATCGGCAGGGCCCCCAGAGCGGCCACCACGGCGCGGCCGCGGCGCGTGAGGCGCAGCCGGGTGCGGACGATCCGCGCTTCGCCGAACGCGTTCATCGGCTCGGGAGCGGACGGCAGGACCTCGACGGGCCGAGCCGCGGACGAGCGCTGGAGCGGGCGGGAGGTGAGCTGTGCGGTCATGGGATCGCTCCTTTCAACAGGGATTCGGGGAGGCCCTCGGCCGGGAGGGCCGCCCCGAACGCCTGTACCGAACATATCTTCGAACGACGGAGCGGTCAAGGGACCGTTCCGGCGGATCCGCGGGCGGACTCGCGCGCGACACACTCGAACGAATGTTCCGAGTCGGGAGTTCCGGCGGATACAGTTTCGAGAGCCTGGTCGTAGTACAGCAGCGACCACCGACATTCCTTGTCGGGTCGCGACCGGGCGGGCGCGCACGCGGCGTGCGCACCGGGAAGAGGGAGCATCGTGAGCGACGCGCAGATGGCCGGGACCCCGGCCGCCAAGACGAAGGCGGCCGCAGGCCGGCGCCGGAAGAGCCTGAGCGCCAAGCAGCTCGCGATCCTCGACGCGATCCAGCGCTCGGTGTCGAGCCGCGGCTACCCGCCGAGCATGCGCGAGATCGGCGACGCGGTCGGCCTCGCCTCGCTGTCGAGCGTCACCCACCAGCTCAACCAGCTCGAGCTCAGCGGCTACCTGCGCCGCGACCCGAACCGGCCCCGCGCCCTCGAGATCCTCATCGACGTCCCCAGCTCGACGGAGGACGACGGGTCGTTCGAGTCGACCGCGACGGTCGGCGACGCGGCGATGGTCCCCCTCGTCGGCCGGATCGCGGCGGGCGTGCCGATCATGGCCGACCAGCAGATCGACGAGGTGTTCCCGCTTCCCCGGCAGCTCGTCGGCAAGGGCGAGCTCTTCATGCTCAAGGTCGTCGGCGAGTCGATGATCGACGCCGCGATCTGCGACGGCGACTGGGTCGTGGTCCGCTCGCAGCGCACCGCCGAGAACGGCGAGATCGTGGCGGCCATGCTCGACGGCGAGGCCACCGTCAAGGTGCTGCGCCAGCGCGACGGCCACACCTGGCTGCTGCCCCGCAACTCCAACTTCGAGCCGATCCTCGGCGACGAGGCAGAGGTGCTCGGGAAGATCGTGGCGGTCCTCCGCTCGGTCTGACTCCGGGCATGCTGGAGGGGCCCGACCGGCGTGCAGCCGGCCGGGCCCCTCCTGCATTCGACGGGCACCGGCGATCGGGGCGCGCGCCCCTCCGTCGCGGTCACGGGAAGGCGGAGGAGGGCCGCCGACACCCCGTCGCCGAACCCTCCGGCCGCCGCCGCCGGTCGGTGGTGCGGGACGCCGCATCCCCTCCCGGATGCGCCGAGCGCCCGCCTCCCGGACGGGGAGACGGGCGCTCGGGTGGTGGCGATCAGGCCTGGACGGCCGCGCGCGGAACCGCGAACTCGGTGAGCGAGCCCGCCAGATCGGCGTGCACGAGGGCGACCACGTGGGTGCCGCCCTCGACGTACTGCGTCGACAGGATCCGGCCGCTGCGGTGCAGGTGCGAGATCACGTCGCCCCGGTCGTACGGCACGAGCAGGTCGATCTCGACGTCCGGCTCGGGCAGGATCTCGGCGATCCGCGCCTCCAGCTCGTCGATGCCCTCGCCGCTGCGCGCCGACACGAAGACCGCGTCGGGAGCGAGACCGCGCAGCACCAGCCGCGTGCCCTCGTCCACCAGATCGACCTTGTTGAAGGCGATGATCTCGGGGATGCTGCGGGCGCCCACCTCGCCGATCACGTCGCGCACGGTGGCGATCTGCCCGGCCGGATCGGGGTGGGAGGCGTCCACGACGTGGACGATCACATCGGAGTCCGCGACCTCCTCGAGCGTGGACCGGAAGGCTTCGACGAGCTGGTGCGGAAGCGCTCGCACGAAGCCGACCGTGTCGGCGAGCGTGTAGAGGCGCCCGTCCTTCGTCTGGGCCTTGCGGACGGTGGCGTCGAGGGTCGCGAAGAGCGAGTTCTCGACGAGGACGCCCGCGTGCGTCATCCGGTTCAGCAGGCTCGACTTGCCGGCGTTCGTGTACCCCGCGATCGCCACCGAGGGGACGGCGTTGCGCTTGCGGTTGGCGCGCTTGGCCTCGCGGGCGGGCTTCATCGCCGTGATCTGCTTGCGCAGGCGCGCCATGCGGGTGTGGATGCGGCGACGATCGAGCTCGATCTTCGTCTCACCCGGACCGCGCGAACCCATCCCGGCCCCCGCGCCCACCTGACCGCCGGCCTGGCGGGACATCGACTCGCCCCAGCCGCGCAGTCGCGGGAGCAGGTACTCGAGCTGCGCGAGCTCGACCTGCGCCTTGCCCTCGCGGCTCTTCGCGTGCTGGCTGAAGATGTCGAGGATCACCGCGGTGCGGTCGATCACCTTGACCTTCACCACGTCCTCCAGCGCGCGGCGCTGGCTCGGTGCGAGCTCGGTGTCGGCGACGACCGTGTCCGCGCCGAGGGCCGCGACGAGCCCCGCGAGCTCCTGAGCCTTGCCCTTGCCGAGGTAGGTGCTCGGATCGGGGTGCGGGCGGCGCTGGAGCAGGCCGTCGAGGACCGTCGCTCCCGCCGTCTCCGCGAGCGCGGCGAGCTCGTGCAACGAGTTCTCCGCGTCCTCCAGCGAGTTCTGCGAGTACACGCCGATGAGCACGACGTTCTCCAGGCGCAGCTGGCGGTACTCGACCTCCGTGACGTCCTCGAGCTCGGTCGAGAGGCCGGCGACGCGTCGCAGCGCCTGCCGATCGTCGCGGTCGAACTGCTCGCCGTCGCTGTTCTCGCCCTCGTGGCCGGCGCTCTGCAGCGCCTGGGCTCCACCCGCGACGAAGCGCGAGTACCCCGCCGAACGCGACTGCGCGTTCGCCAGGACCCTCGAGACGACGTCCACGGCCTCGGTCGTGTCGGTCTCGTTCAGGTCTTCCGTCATCCGGATAACACTAACTCCTCAGGTCTTGATAGGTTCACTTCTCATGGCCGCCGAGCACTACTTCTCGAGTACTCCCGACGGCGACCTCCGGCCCCGCAGGATCCAGGCCCGCCTGGCCGGCCGCGACCTCGAGGTCACGACGGCAGGAGGGGTGTTCAGCCCCGGTCACGTCGATCTCGGCACGCGCGTCCTGCTGGACGCGGTGCCCGACGCCCCCGCTGACGGGGACCTGCTGGACCTCGGCTGCGGCTGGGGCCCGATCGCCCTCGCGCTCGCCCTCGCCTCCCCCGACGCCCGGGTGTGGGCGGTCGACGTCAACCAGCGGGCGCTCGAGCTGGTCCGTCGCAACTGCGAGGAACTCGGCGTCCTCAATGTCAACGCCGTGCTGCCCGAGGATGTTCCCGACGACGTCCGCTTCCGCACGGTGTGGTCGAACCCGCCGATCCGCATCGGCAAGGAGGAGCTGCACCTCCTGCTCGAGCGCTGGCTGCCGCGGCTCGAGGAGGGCGCGGACGCCTGGCTCGTCGTGCAGCGCAACCTCGGCTCCGACTCGCTCCAGACCTGGCTCGGCGCCGCGTTCGCCGGGCGGCTCGACGTGGAGCGCGTCTCCTCGGCGAAGGGCTTCCGCGTGCTCCGGACGACCCGCCTGGCCTGACCGGGTCCTCAGTCGATCCGGATCGTCCCGGTGAAGACGAGGTCGGCCGGGCCGGAGAGCCCGACGTGCTCGCCCTCCTCCGCCGCGAACATCGTCACGCCGAGCGTGCCGCCCGGGACCTCCACGCGCCAGGCCTGCGGAGCGCGGGCTCCCGCCCAGTAGCGCACCGCCAGTGCCGCCGCCGCGGCACCCGTGCCGCAGCTCAGGGTCTCGCCGCTGCCGCGCTCGTGCACGCGCATCCGGATCCGCCCGATCCCGTCGTGGACCAGGGGCTCGCCGGGAACCACGAACTCGACGTTCGCGCCGTCCTCGGGCTCCGGGTCGAGCTGCGGGATGTAGGAGAGGTCGGCGGAGTCGAGCTCCTCGTCGTTGCTGAGGGCGACGACCACGTGCGGATTGCCGAGGTCGATCCCGAGACCGGGGCGCGCGACCTTGAGCTCCTTCGCCCGCACCAGGGGCTCGCCGCCCGCCAGTTCCCAGCGGCCGAGGTCGACCTGGAACCCGGCACCGCTGCGGGTGACGTCGCGGACGCCGGCGCGGGTGCCGATCGGCAGGGTGTCGCCGGGCTCGAGCGTCGCGAGGCCGCCAGCGAGCAGGAACGCGGCGTAGACGCGGATGCCGTTGCCGCACATCTCGGCGATCGAGCCGTCGGCGTTGCGGTAGTCCATGAACCACTCCGCCTCGCTCTCCTCGGCCAGGGCCGCGGCGCCCTCCGGGATCGCGCGCGAGCGGACGGCACGGATGACGCCGTCGGCGCCGACGCCGAAGTGGCGGTCGCAGATCATCGCGATCTGCGCGGGCGAGAGGTCGACCTCACCGTCCGGGTCGCTGAAGAGCACGAAGTCGTTGCCGGTGCCCTGGCCCTTGGTGAAGTGCAGCTCGATCGTCATGGCGCACAGCCTAGCGAGGAGCCGGAGCGGCGGCCTGGGCGGCGGCGTGCGCCCGCGACACCAGGTCCGGCGCGTCGTACGGGAGCCGGTGGGCGCCGGCGTAGCGCCGGAACCAGCTGTTCTGCCGGCGTGCATAGCGGCGCGTGAGCGCCTGCGTCGCCGCGATCGCCTCCTCCTCGCGGAGGACGCCGGCACGCTGGGCGAGCGCCTGGGCGTACCCGATGGCCCGCCCGGCGGTGACGCCGCGCTCCAGGCCGAGGGGGACGAGCCGCTCGACCTCGTCGAGCATCCCGGCCGCCCACATCCGCTCCACCCGCCGGTCGAGGCGCTGCACCAGCTCCTCCCGCGGAGCCTCGAGGAACAGGATCGAGGCGGGGCGCCACGGAACCGGCGCGTCGGACATCAGCGCGCTGTGCGTACTCCCGCCGGTGAGCTCCGCGATCTCGAGCGCGCGGACGATGCGCCGGGCGTTGTGCGGACCGATCCGCTCGGCCACTCCGGCGTCGATCCGGCGCAGCCGCTCGACGAGGGCGCCCAGGCCCTCCCGCTCGGCGGTCTCCTCGAGCCGGCGCCGGACGGCCGGGTCGGTGCCCGCGAACGAGAACTCGAAGACGACGCTGGAGACGTACAGGCCGGAGCCTCCGACCAGGATCGGCGTCGCCCCGCGCGCCAGCACGCTCTCGATCACGCGCCGCGCCTCGCTCTGGTAGCGGGCGACCGACGCCTCCTCCGTCACGTCGAGGACGTCGAGCAGCTGGTGCGGGACGCCCCGCCGCTCGTCGGCGGGCAGCTTCGCGGTGCCGATGTCCATCCCGCGGTAGAGCTGCATCGCGTCGGCGTTCACGATCTCAGCGGCGCCGCCGTCCTGCCGGATCGCCTCGGCGAGATCGAGCGAGAGGTCGGACTTGCCCGTGCCGGTCGCGCCGACGACCGCGATCAGCTCCGGCGCGGTATCGGGGGCTCCGGTCTCAGCGCTCGCCATCGAGGGCGTCGTAGATCGGCGTCGTCAGCGTGCCGGCGTCGCGCACGCGCAGTGACGGCAGGCCCAGCGAGACCCGGGGCGCCCCGCTCGCGCCCGGGGCGGCCGGAACTCCGCAGGACTCGGTCTGCGCCCGGTCCCAGGCGTCGCCCGCGCGGGTGCGGCGGATGCGGAGCGGCGCGCCGTCGGGCGAGTCCGCCAGGAGGTAGAAGGGCGCGGCACGGGTGACCCAGACCGAGACCACGTCTCCGGGACGCGGCTGCTCGGAGCCCTCGGGCACGTCGAAGTGCACCAGACGGCTGTCCTCGGCGCGTCCGCTCAGCCGGTGCGTCTCCGTGTCGCGGCGGCCCTCGCCGGTCGCGACGAGGACCTCGACCTCTCGGCCGACGACCGTGCGGTTCTCCTGCTCGCTGATCGCGTCCTGCAGGGCGACGAGCCGCTCGTAGCGCTCCTGGACGACCGCCTTGGGGATCTGGTCGGGCAGCGTCGCGGCCGGGGTGCCGGGCCGGATGGAGTACTGGAAGGTGAAGGCGGAGGCGAAGCGGGCCGCCTCGACCACCCGCAGGGTCTCCTGGAAGTCGGCCTCCGTCTCGCCGGGGAAGCCCACGATGATGTCGGTGCTGATCGCCGCGTGCGGGATGCGATCGCGCACCCGGTCGAGGATCCCGAGGAACTTCTCGGAGCGGTAGGAGCGGCGCATCGCTTTGAGGACGCGGTCGGAGCCGGACTGGAGCGGCATGTGCAGCTGCGGCATCACCGCCGGCGTCTCGGCCATGGCGTCGATCACGTCGTCGGTGAAGGCCGCGGGATGGGGGCTCGTGAAGCGGATCCGCTCGAGCCCGTCGATGGTGCCCGCCGCGCGGAGCAGCTTCGAGAACGCCTGGCGATCGCCGAACTCGACGCCGTAGGAGTTCACGTTCTGGCCGAGAAGGGTGACCTCGATCGCGCCGTCGTCCACGAGCGCCTGGATCTCGGCGAGCACGTCGCCGGGACGCCGGTCCTTCTCCTTGCCGCGGAGCGAGGGGACGATGCAGAAGGTGCAGGTGTTGTTGCAGCCGACCGAGATCGAGACCCAGCCGCTGTAGGTCGAGTCGCGCTTCGTGGGGAGCGTGGAGGGGAAGACATCGAGCGACTCGAGGATCTCGAGCTGCGCCTCGTCGTTGTGGCGGGCGCGCTCGAGCAGGCTAGGGAGGGCGCCCATGTTGTGCGTGCCGAAGACCACGTCGACCCACGGGGCACGGTCGAGGATGACGTTCTTGTCCTTCTGCGCGAGACAGCCGCCGACCGCGATCTGCATCCCCTCGTGTCGGCGCTTCACCGACGCGAGGTGGCCGAGGTTGCCGTAGAGCTTGTTGTCGGCGTTCTCGCGCACCGCGCAGGTGTTGATGACGACGACGTCGGCCTCGGCTCCATCGGCGGACACGTAGCCCGCCGCCTCGAGCGAACCGCTCAGCCGCTCGGAGTCGTGCACGTTCATCTGGCACCCGAACGTACGGACCTCGTAGGTCCTCGGCCGGGTCTCGGCGACGGGCGACGGGGCGGTACCGAGCGTGCTCATGGTGTGGGATTCTACGCTCCGGTCGGACCGCTCCCGGCCCGCCGTGTCAGCGGAAGCGGACGCTCGACCCCGGCTTGCGGATCGTCTCGCGGACGACGCGCTGCACGAGTCCGCCGGCGTAGCCGCGGCGCGCGAGGAATCCCGTGAGCCGGCGCTCGGCGACCTCGTCGGAGAGCGAGCGCAGGCTCGGCAGGCGCTTGCGCGCGAGCTCGAGTGCCGTGCGGTACTCGTCGTCGCCGTCCAGCTCGTCGAGCGCTGACGCGATCGCCTCGGGGTCGATCTTCCGCGCGCGCAGCTCCTGCTGGATGGAGGAGCGGCCGAGCTTCTTGCGGTCACGGAGCGAGACGACCAGCTGCTCCGCCATGCGGAGGTCGTCGAGGTAGCCGAAGCGCGTGAAGCGCTCGAGGATCTCGAGGGCGTCCCTCTCGGCGACGCCCTCCGTGTAGAGGCGCGCCTCGACCTCGGCGACCGAGAGGCTCTTGCGGGAGAGCCCCCGTACGATCCGATCCGCGACCTGCTCGGGATCGATCTCCTCCGGGATCTCGATCGCGTCGTCGTCGTCCTCGTCGTCCGCGTTCTCGACGAACGCCGGCGCGCGCCGGGCGACATGAGCCGAGAGCTCGGCGATCCGCTCGGAGGCCGGAGACGCGGCGCCCCCGACGGCGGAGCCTTCCAACTCGCCTGCGGCCGCCCCGGGAGCACTGGTACGCGGCGTTCCGGCTCCGGACGGATCCGGAAGCGACCCGGCCCCGTCGGCGTCCGGCGCCGCCGGAGCCCAGCCGTCGTCGCCCGCCGCACCCCGGTCGACCCAGGGCAGGAAGGCCACGGGGCGGCCCTTCGCCCCCTCCGCGGCCTTCTCCGCCACGGGCTAGGCGCCCTTGCGCACGGGCTGCTTGGTCTCGATCGCGACCGGCGCGGCCTCGACGGCCGCGTTCGGGTCGACGATCACGCCGAGCTTGACCAGGATGCGCTTCTCGATCTCGGCGGCCACATCGGGGTTGTCGATGAGGAACTGGCGCGCCTTCTCCTTGCCCTGGCCGAGCTGGTCGCCGTCGTAGGTGTACCAGGCGCCCGACTTGCGGACGATCTCGTGCTCGACGCCGAAGTCGATCAGGCTGCCCTCGCGGGAGATGCCGACGCCGTAGAGGATGTCGAACTCGGCCTGCTTGAAGGGCGGCGCCATCTTGTTCTTCACGACCTTGACGCGGGTGCGGTTGCCGACCGCGTCGGTGCCGTCCTTCAGCGTCTCGATGCGGCGGATGTCGAGGCGGACCGACGCGTAGAACTTGAGCGCCTTGCCGCCCGCCGTGGTCTCGGGGCTTCCGAAGAAGACGCCGATCTTCTCGCGCAGCTGGTTGATGAAGATCATCGTGGTGTTCGTGGTGTTCAGTCCGCCGGTCAGCTTGCGCAGCGCCTGGGACATGAGGCGGGCCTGCAGGCCGACGTGGGAGTCGCCCATCTCGCCCTCGATCTCGGCACGCGGCACGAGGGCCGCGACGGAGTCGATCACGATGAGGTCGATCGAGCCCGAGCGCACGAGCATGTCGGCGATCTCGAGCGCCTGCTCTCCGGTGTCGGGCTGCGACACGAGGAGGGAGTCGATGTCGACGCCGAGCTTCTTGGCGTACTCGGGGTCGAGCGCGTGCTCCGCGTCGATGAAGGCGGCGATGCCGCCGTTGCGCTGCGCGTTCGCGATCGCGTGCAGCGTGAGGGTGGTCTTTCCGGAGGACTCGGGGCCGTAGATCTCGACGATGCGGCCGCGGGGGAGCCCGCCGATCCCGAGCGCGACGTCGAGCGCGATCGAACCGGTCTGGATCACCTCGACGGGAGCGCGGTCGTCGCTTCCGAGGCGCATGACGGCGCCTTTGCCGAACTGGCGGTCGATCTGGGCGAGTGCGGTCTCGAGGGACTTCTCGCGGTCGGAGGAACTGGGCATGGCCGTCTCGCTCTCGTGTTCGTGGTGGTGTCGCCTACAGGCTGTCGCGACATGCCGGTGACTGTCGGAGTGACAGTGCCGGCCGGCTGCGACAAGGCGGTGAAGCAGGTCCGTTCAGGTGTCTCCGACGGTACGCCCGACCACCGACATCGGGGCCGAGCGAGAGCGACTCCGTGGAGACGGGGCCGTTCCTGCTTCTGTGGAGGAGCCTAGACCCGTTCGAACACGGATTCGAGCACCAGCCGTCGGCGTGTCGAACACGGCTTCGGCGCCGGGAGCGTCAACGGTGGCGCTTCCGCGGATCCACGCCGTGCCACCGGGCCTCCGGGACGTCGTTGGCGCGGCAGAGCGCGAGCCAGACCTCGCGCGGCTCCGCTCCGTCCGCGAGGGCGCGCTCGGCGGTGCGGCCCCCGAGCTCGGTCAGCACGAGGTCCGAGACCAGGACACGGGCGTAGGCGCCGCCGAACTCGTCGTCCACCAGCTGCCGGAACTCGCTCAAGCGCATGCGTCCACGGTAGCCGCTGCCCGGAGGCCGCACTCCCCCGGGAACGCCGAAGGGCGCCCGGCCGGAGCCTGGGCGCCCTTCGCGTGGAACGGGTGCGGTGAGTGGAGGGGACGGGATCCGACTACTGCGTGACGAGGTCCGCGTCGAAGCCGGCGACCATGTCGGCCGGGATGGTGTCGGGGATGGTGTCGATGCCCTCGATGACGGCGAGACGATCGCCGACCTCGCGCATGATCACCGAGATGGGGGTGTCGAGGGCGTCGGCGACAGAGGCGAGGATCTCCGAGGAGGCCTCCTTCTGACCGCGTTCGACCTCGCTCAGGTAGCCGAGCGCAACGCTCGCCTTGCTCGCCACCTGACGGAGCGTACGACCTTTCTGCAGGCGAAAGTCCCTGAGGACATCGCCGATCTCCTGACGAACTAGAACCACTGGACCCTCCTTCTCCACGTCAACCGCATGTCGTGCACCTGCACCGCGAGCACGAGCGCCGGAGATTCCGGAGCGGGTGATCGGGGGGCTGGGACGAGAGAACCGGATAGCTGTTCACTACCCGGTTCGTATGGTGTCGACTCTAATACCGGATGACTGGACTTTGCGTGTGAGCGACACCAGTTGTAACCGGGCCGCAATGCGGCGCATTCCGATTCCCGAAGGGCCCCGGCTGGGTATCCGCCTCATGGGCCGCGGGAGATCAGCTCCGCGCCGAGGGCGAGAGCCGCGTCGACCGAGGCGGCGCGGATCGCGGCGCGGTCTCCGTCGAACCGGTGCTCACGGACGAGCTCGTCCTCGCCGAGGACGGCCGCCACGAAGACGGTGCCGACGGCCGCATCCCCCTGCGGATCCGGACCGGCGACCCCCGTCGTCGCCAGGCCGAGCGTCGGACGCCCGTCGGCTGCGAGCCGCGAGGACGCTCCGCGCGCCATCTGCACGGCGACTCCGGGATCGACGGGACCCCGCTCGCCGAGGACGCGCGCGTCGACCCCGAGGAGCCGGTCCTTGAGGTCGGTGGCATAGCTCACCACTCCCCCGCGGTACACGGCGGAGGCGCCGGGCACCTCCACGAGGGCGGAGCTGAGCGCGCCGCCGGTGAGCGACTCCGCGACGGCGAGGTCGACACCCCGCCGCCGGAGCTCGGCGATCAGCTGCGCGGCCGTCACCGCGTCGACCGGGCGGCCCGGCTCTGGCGGGCGGCGTCGGCGAGGTAGTCGATCCCGGTGGCGACCGTGAGCACCACCGCGGCCGTCATCGTGATGCCGTTCAGCCAGTGGACCCACTCGCCGAGGACGGCCCAGAGCGGCAGCAGAGCGAGGGAGATCGCGATCGACTGCACGATCGTCTTGAGCTTGCCGCCCCGCGACGCGGGGATCACCCGGTCCGAGAGCACGGCCATCCGGAAGACGGTGATGCCGATCTCGCGCACCAGGATGACGATCGTCACCCACCACGGCAGCTCCGCGAGGATCGAGAGCCCGACGAGCGCCGCGCCGGTCAGCACCTTGTCGGCGATCGGATCCAGGAGCTTGCCGAGATCGGTCACGAGGCCCCGGCTCCGGGCGATGTGCCCGTCGATGCCGTCCGTGGCGATCGCGACGATGAAGAGGAGCGCCGCGGCGATCCGGATCCCGCCGTCCTGCCCCCCGTCGGCCAGCAGGAGCCAGAAGAAGACGGGCGCCAGCAGGATCCGGACGACCGTGATCGCGTTCGGCAGGTTCCAGTTGCCCGACGCGGCCGGAGCCGGTGCGGTGGGGTGGGTCATCGTGCTCCGCCGTTCCTCGCAGTGCGGGCGACCGGGACGGTCACTCGCGTCCCGTCAGCGTCCAGGCGTCCTCGCCGGACCCCTCGTCGTCGTCGTGGTAGTCGGTGGCGGCGGGCCCCGTCGGCTCGGCCAGCGGATCCGCGTACGGGTCCGGGGCGACCGAGGACGGCGCGGCCGGCCCCTCGCCCGGGTCCTCGCCGCGCATCCGCGCGAGGACGCCCGGCAGCTGCTCGGCGGTGACCAGCACGTCGCGGGCCTTCGACCCCTCGGAGGGGCCGACGACCTCGCGCGACTCGAGCAGGTCCATCAGCCGCCCGGCCTTGGCGAAGCCGACGCGGAGCTTGCGCTGCAGCATCGAGGTCGAGCCGAACTGCGTGCTGACGACGAGCTCGGCCGCCGCGACCAGCAGCTCGAGGTCGTCCCCGATGTCGGAGTCGATCTCCTTGCGCTGCGCCTGCACGGTGATGTCCTGGCGGTACTCGGGCTGCGCCTGACGGGTGACGTGCTCGACGACCTTCGCGATCTCGTCCTCGCGGACCCAGGCGCCCTGGACGCGCATCGGCTTGTTGGTGCCCATGGGGAGGAAGAGGCCGTCGCCCTGCCCGATGAGCTTGTCGGCTCCCGGCTGGTCGAGGATGACCCGCGAGTCGGTCACGCTGGTCACCGCGAAGGCGAGGCGGCTGGGCACGTTGGCCTTGATGAGGCCGGTCACCACGTCGACGCTCGGCCGCTGCGTGGCCAGCACGAGGTGGATGCCCGAGGCGCGCGCGAGCTGGGTGATGCGCACGATCGAGTCCTCGACGTCGCGCGGGGCGACCATCATCAGGTCGGCGAGCTCGTCGACCACCACGAGGAGGTACGGGTACGGCTTGAGGACGCGGCTGCTGCCCGCCGGGAGCTTGATCTCGTCCGCGCGGACGGCCGCGTTGAAGTCGTCGATGTGACGGAACCCGAACGACGCCAGGTCGTCGTAGCGCATGTCCATCTCCTTCACGACCCACTGCAGCGCCTCGGCGGCCTTCTTGGGATTCGTGATGATCGGAGTGATCAGGTGCGGCACTCCGCCGTAGATGGTGAGCTCCACGCGCTTGGGGTCGATCAGGACCATGCGCACGTCCTGCGGGCGCGCGCGCATCAGCAGGCTCGTGATCATCGAGTTGACGAAGCTGGACTTGCCGGAGCCGGTGGAGCCGGCGACCAGGAGATGCGGCATCTTGGCGAGGTTCGCCACGACGTAGCCGCCCTCGACGTCCTTGCCGACGCCGATGGTCATCGGGTGCGTGGACGTCGTCGAGGCCGGCGAGCGGAGGACGTCGCCCAGCGAGACGATCTCGCGGTCCGTGTTGGGGATCTCGACGCCGATCGCGCTCTTGCCCGGGATCGGGGAGAGGATCCGGACCTCGTTGCTGGCGACGGCGTAGGAGAGGTTCTTGCTGAGCGCGGTGACGCGCTCGACCTTGACGCCGGGGCCGAGCTCGATCTCGTAGCGGGTGACGGTCGGGCCGCGGGAGAAGCCGGTGACCGTCGCGTCCACGTTGAACTGCTGCAGCACCTCGGTGATGGCGCGGACCATCTCGTCGTTGGCCGCCGAGCGCGCCTTGGAGGGCGTGCCCGTCGAGAGGGCGGCCGCCGAGGGGAGGCGGTACGGCGCGTCGTCCTCGAACGAGGAGTCGAAGCCGGCGGTCGGGTCCTCCTCGGCGAGGGGCGCGATCGGGCCGGTCTCGATGACGGGCGGGATCGGGACGGCGGGCGCCACGTCGAGGCGGTCGAGCCGGATGACCTCGGTCGCGTCGTCGTCGACCACACCGGTCGCGCCGCGGGGAGCGCCCGTCTGCTCGAAGCGGGCGAGCGCGGCCTCGGCGGTCTCGGCCTCGGCCAGCACCTCGGTGGCGTAGGAGCGGGTCGGCGGGTGGGCCTCGTCGTCGCGCTCCTCGAGCGCGGTGTCGAAGCCCTTCGCGCGGCCGCGGGCGGGAGCGGTGCCCTCGAGCACCTCGGTGAAGGAGTCGATCGGGAGCTCGGTCTGCACGGTCGGCTCGTCCTCGCGCCCGGACTCGGTGCGCCGCCACCAGGGCAGCTCTCCGCCGTCCTGCTGCGCGTCCTCCTCCTGCTCGGCCTCCGCCTTCGCCGCGGCCTTGGCGGCGGCCCGCTCGGCCTTGAGGCGGGCGCGCTCCTCGTCGTCGAGCACGGGGGCACCGAAGAGGTAGCCGTAGAGCTCCCGCGAGCGCGCGCCGATGCGGTTCGGCGGGGTCTTGGTGATGATGAACAGCGACAGCAGGATCACGAGCGACAGCAGCACGGTCGCGCCGGGGACGGTGGCGATCGCCGCGAGCGGAGCGCCTACCAGCCAGCCGAGGACGCCTCCCGCTGCCGCCATGGTCTCGATGCCCTGGCCGGGCTGCGGCAGGCCGAGGTGCGCGTGGCAGATGCCGGCGGAGGCGACGAGCAGCGTGATGACGCCCACGCCGATCCGTCCGTTGTCGTCGACGGACCGGGGGTGCCGGAAGAGCCAGAGGGAGAAGAGGAGCAGGACGACCGGCAGCACGTAGGCGACACGGCCGAAGAAGCCGCCGAAGCTCCACGCGTCGAGCACCAGGGCGACCGGGTCGGTCGCGAGGAACCACTCGACGACCGCGCCCGCGACGGCCAGCAGCAGCAGCAGGAAGGGGACGCCGTCGCGGCGCTCCTCCTTCGCCAGCCGCTCGGGACCGAGGGCGCGCGCGGCGCCGCCCGCGAGGTGGGCCAGCGCCATCCAGAGCCGCACCGCGGGGTTGGTGCGCGGGGCGGACTCGAAGGCCACCGTCTTCGTCTCGGCGGCCGCCTTGCCCGAGCCCCGGCCGGATCGCGGCGCGCCGGAGCGCGGAGTCGCGCTGCCGCGCCCGCGCGAGGTCGTCTTGGTACTGGTCGCCATGAGGCCACCGTACCCGCCGCCCCCGTCAGGGCCGGTGACCCGCGCCGCGACGGCCGGCGCCGATCGGCCGCCGGCCGGGAGGCTCAGGCCTCGATGACGAGCGGCACGATCATGGGCCGGCGGCGGTAGGAGGTGTTGACCCAGCGGCCGACGACGCGACGCACGGCCTGCGAGAGCGCGTGCTGATCGCTCGCCCCGTTCCGCACCGCCTCCTCGAGCGCGGCCGCGATCCGCGGCTTGACCTCGTCGAAGACGCTGTCGTCCTCCGCGAAGCCCTTCGCGTGGATCTCGGGGCCGACGACGATCCGCCCCGTGCCCGCCTCCACCACCACGATGATCGAGATGAAGCCCTCCTCGCCGAGGATCCGCCGATCCTTGAGGTCGGCGTCGGTGATCTCGCCCACCGACGATCCGTCGACGTAGACGAACCCCAGGTCGAGCCGTCCGACGACGGTCGCCCTGCCGTCGAGCAGGTCGATCACGGTGCCGTCCTCGGCGATGATCGTGTTCTCCTCCGCGATCCCGGTCTCGCGCGCGAGCTGCGCGTTCGCGACCAGGTGCCGGTACTCGCCGTGCACCGGCATCACGTTCAGCGGCTTGAGGATGTTGTAGCAGTAGAGGAGCTCGCCGGCCGCGGCGTGCCCGGACACGTGCACCTTCGCGTTGCCCTTGTGCACGACGGTCGCTCCGAGCCGCGTGAGCCCGTTGATGACCCGGTACACCGCGTTCTCGTTGCCGGGGATGAGGCTGGAGGCGAGGATCACGGTGTCGCCCTCCCCCGGCTCGATCTGGTGATCGAGGTTGGCCATCCGGCTGAGGACGGCCATCGGCTCGCCCTGCGACCCGGTGGACATGTAGACGATCCTGTCCTCGGGGACGTCGCCCGACTTCTTCATGTCGACCAGGACTCCCGGAGGGACGTGCAGGTAGCCGAGATCCGCGGCGATGCGCATGTTGCGGACCATGGAGCGGCCGAGCAGCGCCACGCGGCGGCCCGTGGCGTGGGCCGCGTCGAGCACCTGCTGCACCCGGTGCACGTGGCTGGAGAAGCTCGCGACGATGACGCGGCGGGTCGCCCTGGCCATGACGCTCTCGATGACCGGGCCGATGTCGCGCTCGCTCGGCGTGAAGCCGGGGACGTCGGCGTTGGTGGAGTCGACCATGAACAGGTCGACGCCCTCCTCGCCGAGGCGGGCGAAGGCGCGCAGGTCGGTGATCCGGCCGTCGAGCGGCAGCTGGTCCATCTTGAAGTCGCCGGTGTGCAGCACCGAGCCCGCGTCGGTGACGATCGACACGGCCAGCGCGTCCGGGATCGAGTGGTTCACGGCGACGAACTCGAGCTCGAAGGGCCCGAGGTTCTCGACGTCGCCCTCCTTCACCGTGAGCGTGTACGGCGTGATCCGGTGCTCCTTGAGCTTCGCCTCGACGAGGGCGAGCGTGAGGGTGGAGCCGATCAGCGGGATGTCGCGCTTCAGGCGGAGCAGGTAGGGGACGGCGCCGATGTGGTCCTCGTGGCCGTGGGTGAGGACCACTCCGACGATGTCGTCGAGCCTGTCCCGGATGGGCGTGAAGTCCGGGAGGATCAGGTCGACGCCCGGCTGGTCCCCCTCCGGGAAGAGCACGCCGCAGTCGACGACCAGGAGACTGCCGTCGATCTCGAAGACGGTCATGTTGCGGCCGATCTCGCCGAGGCCGCCGAGGGGGATGATCCGGAGCGTTCCCGGAGCGAGCGGGGCGGGGATGATCACGGGACCGGGCATGCGCCCTCCTTCTCCAGCGGTGCTTTCTCGGGACGTGCCGCTCGGGCTCAGCGGGTGGTGCCGGCGACCTTCGGGAGGGCGCCGCCGGCCGCGGCGTTGCGGTCGGGCCGGAAGTTGCGGAAGTCGACGCCCGGGATGTCGCGGACCAGGCCGAGCTCGTCCTCGATGAGCGCCGCCTCCGACTCCTCCGGGCCGACCAGGGGCAGCCGCACGCGCGGCGAGGAGATGCGGCCGAGGCCGTGCAGGATGTACTTCGCGGCGACGGTCCCGGGGACGTGCGTCATCACGGCGCGCACGAGCGGCTCGAGCTGCTGGTGCGCGCGGGTGGCCGCGTGGAGGTCGCCCGCGTTCACGGCGTCGACGATCGTGCGGTACGGCGCGGCGGCGATGTTCGCGGTGACGCCGATGAGCCCCGTGGCGCCGATGGCGAGCTCGGGGAGCACGTTCGCGTCGTCGCCGCAGAAGTACATCAGGTCGGTCTGGTTGAGCACGCGGCTGACCTCGGAGAGATCGCCCTTCGCGTCCTTCACGGCCAGGATGTTCGGGTGCTTGGCCGCCCGCAGGATCGTCTCGTAGCGGATCGGCACGCCGGTGCGGCCGGGGATGTCGTAGAGGATCACCGGCAGGTCCGTCGCATCCGCGATCATCCGGAAGTGGGTGAGCACGCCCGCCTGCGTGGGCTTGTTGTAGTACGGGGTGACGATCATGTTGCCGTCGGCGCCGGCCTTCTCGCTCTGACGGGCGAGCTGCATGGCGTGGGCGGTCTCGTTCGAGCCGCCTCCCGTGATGATCTTCGCGCGGCCCCCGGCGACCGAGCGGCCGACCTCGACGAGGCGGATCTTCTCCGGGTCGGTCAGGGTGCTGGTCTCGCCCGTGGTCCCGGTGACCACGATGCCGTCCGCGCCCGCTGCGATGCAGTCGTCGATGTGCTTCTCGACACCGGGCCAGTCGACCTCGCCGTCGGCGGTGAACGGGGTGACCAGGGCGACCAGGACCTGGCCGAAGGGATTCTCCGGAGTTGACACGCTGCCAGGGTAGCGGGTCGCCGCCGCGCCGCCGGGAGGAGGTTCCCGGAGCCGCCCGCGCGGACGGCAGCAGGCGGATCGGGCGGGACGGCCCGCTCGTCCTCGCCGGGCGGCGGGCTACGGGGCGACGCGGCCGTTCGCCGTGAAGGCGGCGGCCGTGAGGGGCATCAGCTCCTGGAAGTGCGTCTCCATCTGCTCGGCCGCCATCTCGATCTCGCGCTGCGGGAAGGAGGGGAACGTCGAGTCCTCGCGCTTGGTGCGCAGGGAGAGGAAGTTCATCAGCGAGCGGGCGTTGAGCGTGACGTACATCGACGAGTAGATGTTCAGCGGGAGGACGATCCGGGCGACCTCGCGGGCGACGCCCTCGCCGAGCATCCGCCGGTACGACTCGTAGGCCTGCGTGCTGACGCGGCGCGTCTCCTCGGCGACGAGCTCGGCCTGCTCCGCGGTGCCGGGCTCGAAGGAGTAGGCGCCGGGCTTGCCGACCTGCACGAGGTTGCGGCGGGGGCCGGGCACGTAGAAGACCGGGCGGAGCTCGCGGTAGCGGCCCGACTCCTCGTTGTAGGAGGCGATGCGGTGCCGCATGAACTCGCGGAAGACGAAGATCGGCGCCTGCACGTAGAAGGTCATCGAGTTGTGCTCGAACGGCGAGCCGTGGCGGTCGCGCATGAGGTAGTTGATCAGGCCGCGGTCGCGCTTGCGCTGCAGCTCGGCGTCGGACTCCTCGCCGTCGAGCGCCTCGGCGAGCGTCTTCTCGCCCTGGGTCGAGACGCGGGCCGCGAACAGCACGTCGGAGTCGTGGGCGCTCGCGCGGACCAGCTCGACGACGACATCGCTGCGGAAGACGGGCGCGTTCTCGTCGGATCCGCTGCTCGTCGGCTCGGGGCGTGGGCTCGTCTGCTCGGTCACGGCATCGAAGCCTAGACCACCGGCCTCGTGCCCTCTTCCTCTCGGCAGCCTCTCCCCCGGTTCCCGCCTCCTCCGGGCGAGCGCTGCTCCCGCGACGCGCTCGGCCGGCTCCCGGGCGTGAGGCTCTAGGCTTGGTCCGCTTCGCGGGCGGCCCGCGACCGGCTCCGGGAGGCACCATGAGCGACTCATCCGCACGGCACTCCGACCACGACGGGACCACGGGCTCCGGCTCGCCGCGACGCGCCGCGCGCACGCCGGCCGAGCACGTGTCGACGCCGTCCGAGCTGCCCTCGGCCCGGCCGGACGCGTCCGCTCCCCGGCTCCGCGTCCTGATCTCGGGCGCCAGCGGGATGATCGGCTCCGAGCTGACCCGCCAGCTGCGCGCCGAGGGGCACGAGATCCTGCGCCTGGTGCGCCACGCGCCGTCGAGCCCGGACGAGTTCCACTGGGCGCCCACCTCGCACATGCTCGACTTCAGCGTGCTCGACCGCGTCGACGCCGTGATCAACCTCTCCGGCGCCTCGATCAGCCGCCTGCCGTGGACCGCGTCCTACAAGCGGGAGATCCTCGACTCGCGGATCCAGTCCACGCAGACCCTCACCGACGCGATGCGGATGTCCTCGACCCCGCCGACGACGCTGATCAACGCCTCCGCGGTCGGCTACTACGGAGACCGCCCGGGCGAGGAGCTCACCGAGCAGTCCTCGCGCGGCGACGGGTTCCTCGCCGACGTCGTCGACCGCTGGGAGAAGGCCGCCCACCTCGCGCCCGAGGCCACGCGGGTGGTCACCGCTCGCACCGGGCTCGTCCTCGGCGACGGCGGCGCGCTCAAGCCGCTCCTGCCCCTGACGAAGCTCGGCCTCAGCGGGCCGCTCGGCAGCGGCAACCAGGCCTGGCCCTGGATCAGCCTCTACGACGAGGCCGCGGCGATCCGCCACCTGCTCACGTCCTCGCTCTCGGGCCCGGTGAACCTCGCCGGACCGGTGCCGGCGACCGCGAACGACGTGATGCGCACCCTCGCCGAGCAGCTGCACCGCCCGTTCAAGCTGGCCGTCCCCGAGAAGATCATCGAGCTCGCGCTGCGCGACGCCGGGCACGAGCTCCTGCTCTCGAGCCAGCGCCTGGTCCCCCAGCGGCTGCTCGACGACGGCTTCGAGTTCCGCCACCGCACGGTCGGCGAGGCGCTGGAGTGGGTGCTCGCCTGATCCGAACCGCCCGAGCGGTCCTCGCCCGGAGAGCCGCGCTCGCGTCGCGGCCGAGCGGTCAGGCCGGAGCCTCGTGCTCCAGCGCGATGGCCCGGCGGATGGCGCCTCGGGCGCGCTTGCGGTCGCCACTGGCGTCGTAGGCGAGGCCGAGGCGGTACCAGGCGCGCCAGCTCCCGGGCTGGGCGTCGACCTCCTCCGCGTACTGCGGGAACAGCGCGTCCGCCTCCTCCCGGAGCGGACGCCCGCTGGCCCGCGAGTCGAGGACCTCCTGCGGCAGCGCGTTCTCGCCCTCCAGCCGACGGGCCAGCTTCTCGGCGCGGAGCCCGAACAGCAGCTCGCGCACGAGCCCCCAGACGCCGACGGCGCCGAGGATCAGCAGGCCGACGCCCATCACGATGCCGGGCACCGTCGCCGCGGCGAAGGCGACGACGGAGTACTGCAGGCAGACGAACAGGTAGAGGGCGAGCAGGACCGCCATCAGGACGACGCCGATGCGGGTCCTCACGGGGTGCTCGTCGCTGCGGCGGCCTGGCCGGACGGAGCCCGGTCGATGACGGGCTGCTCGTCGACCGGCCGCTCGTCGAGAGGCGCGGCGTCGAAGGCGGCGCGCAGGTCGATCAGCGCGTCGAGGCCCACCACCACGCCCGTGGTCGTCCGGACCGCGTCGAGAGCGCGCAGGACGCCCTGCTCGTAGGACGCCTGCGAGGTGGTGTCGTGCCTGATGGTGACCGTCTCGCCGGTGCCGCCGAAGACGACCTCCTGGCGCGCCTCCACTCCGGGCAGGCGGAGGCTGTGGACCGGGACGCTCGCGACCTGCTGGCCGCGGGCCCGCTGGTCGGTGTGCGGAGCCTGCACCGGACCGAGCTCGGCCCGGGCGCGCAGCAGCAGCTCGGCCGTGCGGACCGCGGTCCCGGAGGGCGAATCGACCTTGCGGGCGCCGTGGGTCTCGACGATCTCGGCGGCGTCGAAGAAGCGCGCGGCCACGGTGGCCAGCGCGGTCGCGAGCACCGAGCCCAGCGAGAAGTTGGGGATGATCACGACGCCGGCCTCGGGCTGCTCGGCGACGCTGCGCCGGAGGGCCGCGATCCGGTCGCCGGTCCAGCCGGAGGTGCCGACGAGCACCTTCCTCCCGTTGGCCACGGCGAAGTCGACGATCTGCTGGCTGACGGCCGGCACGGTCATGTCGACGACGACGTCGGCCGCGAGCATCTCGGCGGGATCGCTCCGCGAGCCGAGCCGCGCGACGAGCGAGAACTCGCTCGACGCCTCGATGAGCGAGCAGGTGAACGAGCCGAGTCGGCCGGACGCGCCGACCACGGCGACGGAGGTAGTCACCGACTCAGCGTAGCCCGCGGCTCAGTACGGCTGGGCCTCGGGCAGGCCGGTGCGCAGCTCCACGGGCAGGTGCGAGAGGTCGTTGTGCACGACGAGCACCGGCGGCTTGCGGGAGCGGACGCGGATGATCGTCAGCCCGCAGTTGGCCTGGTTGAGGCCCAGCCAGCGCCAGTCCGGAGCGTCGAACACGTGGCGGACGAACCAGCCGATCACGAAGTTGTGGGTGATGAGGAGGTCGTGGCGGTCCTCGCGCGACGGTGCCAGGAACTCGGCCACCGCGTCCTGCATCTGCGCGTGCCCCGCCTCGATCTCGGCCGCGGTGACGCTGCCGAAGAAGGGCTCGAACGCCTTGGGCATGTCCGGGGTCGGCCCCGAGGGGATGCAGTCGAACAGCAGCGAGGACGGCTGGAGCGGCAGGCTCGGCAGGAGCGTCTGGAAGCGCGCGGCCGTCTCCTCGGCCCGGCGCAGCGGCGAGTGCCACGCTCCGGTGAAGGGGACTCCGCCGAGCCGCTCGGCGATGAGCCTCGCCTGGCGCTCGCCACGGGCCGAGAGCGGGCCGTCCGGCATGCCGTGCTCGGCGTCCTGCTGCTCGCCGTGGCGGACGAGGTAGATGTAGTGGGACACGGGGTCCTCCCTGGTGCGGCGCGGCGATGCGCGGTCAGCGGGCGTTCGACGATCGGATCAGATCGCGGAGGCGCTCTCGATCCCGGCGATCCCGGCGAAGGCCGACTCGTCGACCGCGCCGACGGCCGAGATCGACGACGGCCCCCGGGCCAAGTCTGCCGCGAGTGCCTGGACGTCCTCCGCGCCGACGAGGGCGAGTCGGCGCAGGCTCTCGTCGAGGTCGACGAACTCGCCGAAGGTCAGCTCGGCGCGTCCGAGGCGCGACATCCGGGTGTCGGAGTCCTCCAGCGCGAGCGCCGCCGCTCCCGAGAGCTGGCCGCGGGCGCGCGCGAGCTCGTCGTCGGTGACGCCGTCCTCGGCGAGGCGGTGGAACTCGGTGAGCAGGAGCTCGGCGACCGTCCCCGCCTTCGCCGGGGTGCACGCGGCGTAGAGCCCGAAGAGGCCCGCGTCCGAGTAGGACGGGGCGAAGGAGTAGACGGAGTACGCCAGGCCGCGCTTCTCGCGCACCTCCTGGAACAGCCGCGAGGACATGCCGCCGCCGAGGATCGAGTTGAGGACGCCCATCGTCATCCGCCGCTCGTCGCCCGCGGCGAGACCGGGGAAGCCGACCAGCAGGTTCGCCTGCTCGGTGGGGCGGTGCACCACCGACAGGGCCCTGCCGCGGGTGTAGGACGCACGGCCGCCGACGCGCCGCTCGACGGGCGGGGCCGCCGTGCCGAGGTCCCAGCCGTCGGCGACGAGGACCCGCTGGAGCAGCGCGACGAGCGCCTCGTGGTCGACGGCGCCGGCGACGGTGATCACCACGTCTCGCGGGCGGTAGGCGGCGCGGTAGTGCGCCCAGACCGCATCCCGGGTGGCCTCGCCGATGGTCGCGGCGGTGCCCCCGATCGGGCGGCCCAGCGGGTGGTCGCCGAACACGGCCTCGAACAGCTTCTCGCCCGCCACGTCGGCCGGATCGTCGTCCGCCATCGCCAGCTCCTCGAGGATGACCCCGCGCTCGGTCTCGAACTCGTCCGGATCGATCAGGCTCGAGGTCACCATGTCGGCGATCACCTCGACCGCCATCGGGAGGTCGCGGTCCTGGATCTTGGCGTAGTAGCAGGTGTACTCCTTGGCGGTGAGAGCGTTGTGCTCCCCGCCCACGGAGTCGAAGGACACGGCGATGTCGAGGGCGGACCGCTTCTGCGTGCCCTTGAACAGCAGGTGCTCGAGGAAGTGCGTCGAGCCGACGTTGGAGGGCACGGCGGGCTCGCCCGCGGTCGCGGGGCGGCCGGGCCGCTCGTCGCGAGAACCCGCGGCGACCCAGAAGCCGATCGTGGCGCTGCGGGCGCCGGGCACCGATTCGCTGAGGATGCGGACACCGCTCGGGAGGACGGAGCGGCGGACCGTGGATCCGCCTGCGGCCCGGACTGACGTCTCCGGCTGGTCGAGGGGCAGTGCGACTCCGTGATTCATCGTGCCCACCCTAGGCCACCGCGACGGCGGCCCGAGCCGGGCTGTCGCGCCGTGGCGGGAGAGGTGCAGGGGGCGTCGCGGACGGGCGCGGTCAGCGGCGCGCGCGCTCCAGCGCGGCCAGGTGTCCGGGGTCGAGCTCGAGCGAGACCGCGCGCACCAGCGCGTCCACGTCGGCGGGTGAGCGCGGGGCGACCGTCGCGGCGGTCAGCCGCGGCCGGCCGAGCAGCCAGGCCAGGGCGACGGCGGCGGGAGCGGCCGAGAGCTCGGCACCGATCGCGTCGAGGACGGCGAGGACCCGGCGTCCGCGGCGCCCGAGGTGGGCGGCGGCGAGTGCCCCGTCGGGCAGGCGGCCGAGCTCGCGGCGGGTGCGCTCGGCGCCGCGGAGGAACCCGTGGGCGAGGGGGACGGTCGCGAGCAGGGCGAGTCCCTGGCCGGCGGCGACGAGGCCGAGATCGCCCTCCGAGCCGGGCCGCTCCAGCAGGTTCCAGCGGACCTCCGCGCCGGCGAGGCGGGGCAGCCCGTGGGCGGCCAGGACGCGCGCCTCGAACAGCTCCTCGGGCGTGAATCCGGAGGCGACCACCGACCGCACCAGCCCGCGCGCCAGCAGCACGTCGACGGCGCTGAGGAGCTCGTCGAGGCGTCCGGCCCCGTCGGGGCGGACCGCCAGCACGTCGAGGCGATCGGTG
Organism: Rathayibacter sp. AY2B7; assembly: GCF_002931635.1. NCBI lineage: Bacteria > Bacillati > Actinomycetota > Actinomycetes > Micrococcales > Microbacteriaceae > Rathayibacter > Rathayibacter sp. AY2B7. The sequence goes on from NZ_PSUC01000006.1 coordinate 49,347, forward strand.
CGGAGGCGGCGCAGCGCCCCCTCGACACGGTCCACGAGCGCACGCGGCGTCGCGGGCGCGCCGACCGGAGCGGCGAAGCGGCCGATCAGGAGGAAGCGGTCCCGGTCGCGGTGTCCGGCGGGCCAGCCGCCGACGCCCTCCGCGAGGCTCGAGTCGGTGACGACGACGCCGTTGCCGCCCCACGCCGCGTAGCGCTCGAGCAGCGCGGCACCGTCGTCGCGTCCGAGCGCCGCCGCGTCGAGCACGAAGGGGAAGAGGTCGTGGCCGGAGTCGCCCATCGGCCGGCGGTGCGAGGGTGCGACGGCGGTCGGCTCGACGGGGCCGGTCTCGGCGAGGACGCCGCGCGAGGAGGCTGCGCGGGACGCCGCGGGCGGGAGCGGGACGGCACTGTGACGGGGAGCCCGCACGACGGCGCCGGTCCTGTCCCTGGGCACGCCACCACTCTCCCTGCGGCGGCTCGGGTCCCGCCAGGGGAGAGAGTATCCGAGCGCCGGAGCCGCCACTCCGCCGGGTCGCGCACGGTTCACCAGATCGTTACACGGGCGCCGCCGGCGGGGTCGACTCGCGCCGGCGAGCGGTGCGGCGGGCCCCTCCGTGTCGGCCGTCCGGGCTAGATTCGCGACCATGGACTCCGCCGCCCCGACCCCCTCCGAGACCGCCGCCCCGACCTCCGACTCGCCCGAGCGGGAGACGTCCGCGCCCTGGTGGACGAGCGCCGTCGTCTACCAGATCTACCCGCGCTCGTTCGCGGACTCGAACGGCGACGGCATCGGCGACCTGGGCGGCATCCGCTCGAAGCTCGACCACCTCGCCGACCTGGGGGTCGACGTGATCTGGCTCTCGCCGGTCTACCCGTCGCCGCAGCACGACAACGGCTACGACATCTCGGACTACGAGGACATCGACCCGCGGTTCGGGACGCTGGAGGAGTTCGACCTGCTCCTCGCGGAGGCCCACGAGCGCGGCATCCGCATCGTGATGGACCTCGTGGTCAACCACACGAGCGACGCGCACGCCTGGTTCGTCGAGTCCCGCTCCTCGCAGGAGGACCCGAAGCGCGACTGGTACTGGTGGCGCCGCGGGCGCCGCTCGGCCGAGCCCGGCCGCGAGCTCGATGCGGCCGCCGGCGCCGGCCTCGACGTCGCCGAGCCGAACGGCTGGCGCTCCTACTTCTCCGGCCCGGCCTGGACGCTCGACCCGGCGACGGACGAGTACTTCCTCCACCTCTTCGCGGTGCAGCAGCCGGACCTCAACTGGGAGAACCCCGAAGTGCGGCACGCGGTGCACGCGATGATGAACCGCTGGCTCGACCGCGGAGTGGACGGCTTCCGGATGGACGTGATCAACCTCGTCTCGAAGGACGTCGGAGCCGTCGACGGCGAGCAGGGCGGCGCGGGCATCGTCGGAGGGGTGGGTCCGCGGCTCCACGAGTACCTCCGCGAGATGCACGAGGCCGTGTTCGCGCACCGCGAGGGCTCCTTCCTCACCGTCGGCGAGATGCCCGGGGTCACCCTCGAGGAGGCGGTGCTCGTGACCGATCCCGAGCGGCGTGAGCTCGACATGGTCTTCCAGTTCGAGCACGTCGGCATCGACCACGGAGTCGACAAGTTCCACCCGGTGCCGCTGGACCTGGTCGCCTTGAAGGCCAACCTCGCGCGCTGGCAGGACGGCTTGGCCGAGCGCGGCTGGAACAGCCTGTACCTCGGCAACCACGACCAGCCGCGTCTCGTCTCGCGCTTCGGGGACGACGGCGCGCACCGCTACGAGTCCGCGACCCTCTGGGCGACGCTCCTCCACCTCCAGCGCGGCACGCCGTACATCTACCAGGGCGACGAGATCGGGATGACCAATGTCCCGTTCGCCGGCATCGAGGACTTCCGCGACGTCGAGTCCCTGAACTACTGGGCCGAGGCCGTCGGCGAGCGCGGCGAGGACCCGGCGACCGTGCTCGCCGGGCTGCGCGCGCAGAGCCGCGACAACGCCCGCACGCCGGTGCAGTGGGACGACAGCCTCCAGGCCGGCTTCACGACCGGCGAGCCGTGGATCGCGGTCAACCCGAACGCCGCCGAGGTGAACGTCGCCGCCGACCGGGCCGCCGAGCGGTCGGTCTTCGAGTACTACCGGGCGCTGATCGCGCTGCGGCACGCCGACGAGACGGTGCAGCTGGGCCGCTTCGCGCTGCTGGAGCCCGAGCACCCCGCGCTCTTCGCCTTCACGCGCACCGGACCGGGCGAGCTGCTCGTCGTCGGGAACGTGTCCGGTGAGCCGCTCGAGGTGCCGCTGCTCGAGGAGTGGGCGGCTGCCGAGACGGTCCTCGGCAACGTCGCCGGTGCGACCGGGTCGACGCTCGGCCCGTGGGAGGCGCGCATCCTGCGCCGCTGAACCTCGCCGCGCCCCGCTCCGAGCCCGGCGCGGGGCGCGGCGCTCGACGGCGGCGGACCAGCGGGCGAGAGCCTCAGGCGGAGACGCGGTCCAGCTGGGCGATGTCGCTCCGGGTCAGCGGGAGCGCGGCCGCCGCGAACAGCGACTCGAGCTCCGCGGCGTTCCGCGCCCGGACGATCGCCGCCGAGACCTCCTGGTGCGAGAGCACCCAGGCGAGCGCGACCACGCCGGGCTCCGTGCCGTGGGCCCCGGCGATCTCGTCGAGGGCAGCGAGCACGCGGGAGCCGTGGCGGCCGACGTAGTCCAGGCCCGCCTCGAACAGGGCCGACTCCGGCTCGTCCGTGCGGCTGCGCAGGGCGCCGGTGAGGTAACCGCTCGCCAGGGGCAGCCGCGCGAGGGTGCCGAGCTCGAGCCGCACCACCTCGGGGGCGACGTCGGTCTCGTAGGTCCGGCGCTCCATCAGGCTGTACTCCGACACGACGGCCGAGAGCGACGGCAGCGCGAACGCGGTCGCCGTCTCGTGCAGCGCCGTGATCGCGGCTCCGCTGAAGTGCGCGGCGCCCAGGGCGCCGACCGAGCCGTCCGCCAGGAACGGCGCGACCGCCGCCAGGCTGTCGGCGATGGGGATCCCGGGGTCCTCGCTGTCGAACGAGAGCAGGTCGATCCGGGTGCCGAGCCGCTCGAGGCTCCCCTCGATCGCGATGCGGACGTCCTCCGGGGCGAGGCCCGGCGCGTCCGGGTGCCGGCCGACCTTCGTCGCGACCAGCATCCGCTCGCGCAGCCCGCTCTGCTCGAGCCAGCGGCCGATCATGTACTCGCTCCGACCGGTCGCGTAGTGGTCCGCGGTCGAGATCAGGGTGCCGCCGAGACGGCCGAACGCGTCGAGCACCTCGGTGGTGTCGTCGATCCCGGCGGCCCAGCCGAAGACGGAGCCGTCGAGGGCGAGAGGATGCACGGGGAGGCCGGTCCGACCCAGGGTGCGTGAGAGGAGGGGCGTCTCCGGCTCGGTGGCCAGGGGCGTCGGGTCGGTCACGGAGTCCTCCGGTCGGGGCGGTGCGGCGCGGTCCCGCCACCGTACCCCATGCCCCCGCCGACGACGGACGCCCGCCCCACCGGAGTGGGACGGGCGTCACGGTCGTGCAGGAGGGATCAGCTCTCGGCAGGAGCCTCGACCTCGGCCTCCTCGGCCACGACGGGCGCGAGGGACAGCTTGCCGCGGTCGTCGATCTTGGTGATCTGGACGAGCAGCTTCTGACCGACTCCGAGGACGTCCTCGACGTTCTCGACGCGCTTGCCGCCGGCGAGCTTGCGGACCTCGCTGATGTGCAGCAGTCCGTCCTTGCCGGGGAGGAGCGAGACGAACGCGCCGAAGGTCGCGAGCTTGACGACGGTTCCGAGGAACTGCTCGCCGACCTCGGGGTTGGTCGGGTTCGCGATGGCGTTGACCTGCGCACGCGCGGCCTCGGCCGACGGACCGTCGACGGCTCCGATGTAGACGGTGCCGTCCTCCTCGATGGAGATGTCGGCGCCGGTCTCGTCCTGGATCGCGTTGATCGTCTTGCCCTTGGGGCCGATCAGCTCGCCGATCTTGTCGACGGGGATCTGCACCGAGATCACGCGGGGCGCGGTCGGGGCCATCTCGTCGGGCTGGTCGATGGCCGCCGTGAGCACCGCGAGGATCGTGGTGCGGGCGTCCTTGGCCTGCTTGAGCGCGGCGTCGAGCACCGACGACGGGATGCCGTCGAGCTTCGTGTCGAGCTGGATGGCCGTGACGAACTCGGCGGTTCCGGCGACCTTGAAGTCCATGTCGCCGAGCGCGTCCTCGGCGCCCAGGATGTCGGTCAGCGCCGCGTAGCGGGTCTGGCCGTCGACGACGTCGGACACGAGGCCCATCGCGATGCCCGCGACCGGGGCGCGCAGCGGCACTCCGGCGTTGAGGAGCGACAGGGTCGACGCGCAGACCGAGCCCATCGAGGTCGAGCCGTTGGAGCTCAGCGCCTCGGAGACCTGGCGGATCGCGTAGGGGAACTCCTCGCGGCTCGGCAGCACCGGCACGAGGGCGCGCTCGGCGAGGAAGCCGTGCCCGATCTCGCGACGCTTCGGCGATCCGACTCGGCCGGTCTCACCGGTCGAGTAGGGCGGGAAGTTGTAGTGGTGCAGGTACCGCTTCTTGGTGACGGGCGACAGCGAGTCGATCTGCTGCTCCATCTTGAGCATGTTCAGCGTGGTGACGCCCAGGATCTGGGTCTCGCCGCGCTGGAAGATGGCCGAGCCGTGGACGCGCGGGATGATCTGCACCTCGGCGTCGAGCGGGCGGATGTCGGCCAGGCCGCGTCCGTCGATGCGCACGCCGTCGCGGAGGATGCGGCCGCGGACGACCACCTTCGTGACGGACTTGTACGCCGCTCCGACCTGGTTGTAGGCCTCGGCCGACAGCTGACCCGAGGCGATGCGCTCGGCGATCTGCTCCTTGACGCGCGCCTTGAGGGCGTCGTCGGCGTCCTGACGCTCGACCTTGTCGGCGATCTGGTACACGCGGACGAGCTCGTCGTAGCTGAGCTCGGCGACGTTGTCGTAGGTCTCCTGCGCGTAGGGCAGGAACACCGGGTAGTCCTTGACCGGCTTCGCGGTCTCGGCGGCGAGCTTCGCCTGCGCCTCGACGAGTGCGCGGAGGAAGGGCTTGGCGGCCTCGAGGCCCTCGGCGACGACGTCCTCGCTGGGCTTGGTCGCACCCGCCTTGATGAGGTTCCAGGAGGACTCCGTGGCCTCGGCCTCGACCATCATGATGGCGACGTCCGAGGAGCCGTCCTCGTTGGTGACGACGCGGCCCGCGACGGTGAGGTCGAAGACGGCGTTCTCCAGCTGGGAGGCCTTGGGGAAGGCGACCCACTGGTCGTTGCCGGAGCCGTCGGACATGAGCGCGAGGCGGACGCCGGCGACCGGGCCGGAGAACGGCAGGCCGGAGATCTGCGTGGACGCGCTCGCGGCGTTGATCGCGAGGGCGTCGTAGAACTCGTCCGGTGCGATGCTGAGGACCGTGATGACGATCTGGACCTCGTTGCGCAGGCCCTCGACGAACGAGGGGCGCAGCGGCCGGTCGATCAGACGGCAGACCAGGATCGCCTCGGTGGAGGGGCGGCCCTCGCGGCGGAAGAACGAGCCGGGGATCTTGCCGGCGGCGTAGGAGCGCTCCTCGACGTCGACGGTCAGCGGGAAGAAGTCGAAGTTGTCCTTCGGGTTCTTCGAGGCCGACGTGGCCGAGAGGAGCATGGTGTCCTCGTCGAGGTAGGCGGCGACGGCGCCCTGAGCCTGCTGCGCGAGGCGGCCGGTCTCGAAGCGGACGGTGCGGGTGCCGTACGAGCCGTTGTCGAGAACGGCTTCGGCGAATGTGATTTCAGGACCTTCCAAGAGGTCTGTCTCCTTAACGTCTGCAGCGGCGCCCCTTCTGGGCGCCGGCGTTCGTCGGAGCAGCGGTCCGGTCAGGAATCGAGACGATCCCACGGCAGGGCTTCGCGCCGTGCCGTCGTGTGGAGGGCGTTCGTGCTGGCCACCAGTAGAAGAGCTCCGGGCTGTCGCGACCTGTGCCGCGAGCGGGACGTGCCGCCTGCGACTCGTGCCGCGGCGGCCCGTGCTCTGTCGCACGCTGCCGCCGTCCGGGACTCCACCACCGAGGACCAGCTTCCTGCCGGCCTGCTCCGTGGCTCGAATCCTGGGTCGACCGGCGGTCGCTTTCGGATTCGGAACCGGTTCATGCTATCAGCCGCGGTGCGGTTCCTCCATGGACCGCGCCGACCCGGCGGGCCCTCCGCCCGTCAGCCCCGCGTCTCGTGCATCAGCAGCTCGACGCGCAGCCCGCCCCTCACCGTCACGATGCGGGCCGGCACGCGGGGCGACCTCCCCGCCTCCGAGAGCCGGGCGAGGGCGGCCTCGACCACGTTCTCGAGACCGCGCGGCACCTGGCCGACGAGCCCCGAGGGGCGCTGGGCCGCGAACAGGCGGACCGGCATCGGAGCGTCCACGCGCTCCTCCTCCGCGGTGCGGCGCGGGATCACGGCCGTGACCTCGTCCTCGCCGAGGGCGAGCACCCGCGCGATCTCGTCCTGGTGCGGCCGGGAGTCGGCGAGGCGGAGGAGGGTCTCACCGCGCCGCGACTTCGGGCGCAGCTCGTAGTCGTAGTCGTCGAGCTTGCCCGAGCCGCGGTCGTCGGAGGGGAGGGGGTTCGCGTCGCCGCGTCCGAACGAGAAGAGCTTCATGCCTCCATTGTCCAGCGCGCGGCCCCTCCCCCGCTCGCGTCAGGCGGTGCGCCGCATGCGGGCGATCGCCGCGAGCACCAGGACGAGCACGACGGCGACGAAGCCGAGCAGGACCGGAACGGCCGGCAGGAGCGCGAGCGCGGCACCGATCGCCAGGACCGGCACCGCGAGGCCGAGATAGGCGGCGAGGAACACGGCCGCGAGCACCTCGCCGCGGGTCTCGTCGGTGGCGAGCGAGCCGGCGACTCCGAGCGCCAAGCGGAAGAGCAGGCCCACGCCCGCTCCCGCGAGCACCCCGCCGATGATGAAGGCGGACACCGAGACGATCACGGCGCCGGTCGCGACCAGCAGCAGCCCGGCCGTCAGCGCCACGGCCGCGAGGCGGAGCGCCGTCCGCGAGGACAGCCGGATCGAGACCAGCTGCGCGACGGCTCCGGCGGCGAAGACCCCGAAGGAGACCTCGCCCGCCTCGAGGTGGGAGGTCTCGCCGAAGCGCGCGGCGAGGAAGGTCGGCGCCAGCGAGGTGAAGAGGCCGAACACGGCGAACCCGGCGAACGCGCCGACCGCGGCCGAGAGGAAGACGCCGCGGGAGGCGGCCGGCACGGCCAGGCGCTGCGGACGGTAGGCCGGGAGGACCTCGCGCCGCTCGACCGTCTCGGGGACGAGCGCGACGCCGATCCCGAGGACGACCAGGAGGACGAGGAACACGGCGTACGGGACGACCAGGGGCTCGCGCACCGTCACGGCGAACACCCCGCCGACGAGCGGGCCGAGCGCCAGCCCGCCCATGTTGACGAGGGCGGAGACGGCGCGGGAGGTGCCGGGGCCCTCCTCCGGGCGGGCGACGGCGCGCAGCTCCGAGAGGTGGGCGGTGGCCGTCGCGGTGAGCGCGCCGACGCCGAGCCCGGTCAGCAGGCGGGCGAGGATCAGCCCGGGCACGTCCGGCCAGAGCAGGAACACGGCGGCCGCCAGGACCTCGACGAGGATCGACGCGAGCAGGACCCGGCGGCGGCCGAGCCAGTCGCTGACGTGCCCGGCGAGGAAGAGGCTCGCCACGACTCCGACCGCGTACGCGGCGAAGACCACGGTGACGACGAAGGCCGGGAACCCGTCGCGCTGCTGGTAGATCGCGTAGAGCGGTGTCGGCACGGTCGAGAACGCCATCACCGTGAGGAAGGCGACGGCGATCACCCAGAAGCCGTGGCGGTGCGGGAGCTCGCGGCGGTGGACGGACGGGAGGGAGCGCTCGGTGGTGGTCACGGTGTCCACAGTGCTCCGCCCCATCATCCGTGTCCAACGGAGGATCTCGGATGGATTGATCGTCCCTGCTGGATAATGGGCGGATGGACGACCGCCAGCTCGCCGCCTTCGTCGCTGTCGCCGAGGAGCTCAGCTTCACCCGGGCGGCCGCGCGCCTGTTCGTCGTGCAGTCGACCCTCTCGGCGAGCATCCGCTCGCTCGAGCAGGAGCTCGGCTCGCCGCTGTTCGCCCGCTCGACCCGGCGGGTGGCGCTCACCGCGGTCGGCGAGGCGCTCCTGCCCTCGGCCCGATCGGCGATCGACAGCCTCGACCGGATGCGCTCGTTCGCGGCCGACGACGCGGCGGGGCTCCGCGGGCGGGTGCGGGTGGGCACCTTCTCCGCCCTCGACCTCGTCGACCTGCCCGGCGCGCTCGGCGTCTTCCGCACTCGGCACCCGCTGGTGGACCTGCTCCTGCGCACCTCGACCACCGGCTCCACCGGTCTCGCCGAGGACCTGCGCCGCGGCCTGCTCGACGCCGCTCTGCTGGCACTGCCGGCGACGCAGCTGCGGGGCCTGGCGGTGACGCGGCTGGTGCGCAGCGACTACGTCCTGCTGGTGGAGAGCGCGCATCCGCTCGCCGCGGCGGGACCGCCCTCCCCGCAGGACCTCGACGGGCTCACCTTCGTGGACACGCCCGCCGGCTTCGGCAACAGGGTCGCCGTCGACCTCGCCTTCCGCGAAGCCGGGGCGTCGCGCCGGGTGGCCACCGAGGTCGCCGATCTGCCGGGGATCCCCCGCTTCGTGCAGGCGGGGCTGGGGCCGGCGATCGTGCCGCGCGCGGGCGTCGAGCCGCTGGAGGGCGTCACGGCCCTCGCGCTCGACTGGCCGGGGCTGGTCTGGGAGCTCTCGGTCTGCACGGCGCCGCGCCCCTCCGCCGCGGTGCAGGCGCTCACGGCCGTGCTGGCGGAGCGGTCGGCCTAGGCCTCAGCCCTCGCGCAGGGGGCCGCGGACGATCGAGTCGCCGGAGTGCTCCGGGTCGTCGTCGAACGGCTCCTGGGAGACGTCCACGAGCGGGTACTCGGCGAGGTCGACGTCGTCGGGCACGGCGAAGACGCCGTCGGTCCCGTCGAGCACGCCGAGGCCGACCAGCCCGGAGGCGTCGGCGGCGAGGAGCCAGACCTCCCGGTACGAGTCGTCCGCGCTCTGCGCATCGAGGTGCACGTGCAGGCGGCGGGTGCCGTCGGCGTCCTCCAGCTCGGCGGTTCCGCTCGCTCCCTGCCAGTCGGGGAGAGCGGCGAGATCAGCGCGCGCCACGACGGCGGCGGTGTCGTCGCTCCGCGAGGCCTGCCACCAGGCTCCGCCCGCGACCCCGATGACGAGCGCGCCGAGAGCGGCCAGCACGGAGCTCAGAGCGCGGGGCCGGCGGCGGCGGGCGGGACGGTGCCGTCCCGGGGGAAGGGCGAGCGGAGGCGGCACGGCAGCGGCCGACGACGGCAGGGCGCCGGGCCCGAGGTCGCCGAGGGCGAGCTCCTCGCGGATGCGGTCCCAGACGATCGCGGGCGGCGCCTCCAGCTCGACAGCACGGCTCGCACGGCCCAGGCCCGCGGCGTGGCCGAGCTCGACCAGCTGCCGGGCGCAGTCGGGGCAGTCGCGCAGGTGGGCCTGCTCGGCGTCGCTCGAGTGCTCGCCGAGGGCGAGCAGGGCGAGCTCGTCGGGATCGAGGTGGGTCATGTGCTGCTCACCTCCAGGCGAGAGCGGAGCCGGTCGAGGCTGCGGCGGATGTGGCTCTTGACGGTACCGAGCGGCAGGCCGGTGCGCTCGGCGATCTCGGTGTGGGTGAGGTCCTCGTAGAAGGCGAGGCCGATCACCCGCCGGGGGACGGGATCCAGGCGGGCCAGCTCGTCGGCGATCAGGATCCGCGCCTCGAGGTCGACGGGGGCCTCCCCCTCCTCGACCGGGGTGACGGCGACGAGGGCCTCGGTGAGCCTCCGCTCGCGCGCCCGCGCCTCGTGCGCGTCCGCGATCCTCCTCCGGGAGATCCCGACCAGCCAGGCTCCGAGAGCCGCCCGTCCGGGGTCGAAGCCCGAGCGCGAGGTCCAGGCCGAGACGAACACGCGCTGCACCACGTCCTCCGCGTCGCCGCGGTCGCCGAGCGAGCGCAGCGCCAGCGTGAAGACCAGCGGCGACCAGCGCGAGTACGCCTCGGCGAGCGCCGACTCCTCCCCTGCGGCGAAGCGGCGGCCGAGCCGGGCCACGAGAGCGCTGTCGGGCTCGGCGCCGTCGGCGGGCTCGATGGTCTCGATCAGGGGGTCCCTCCAGGGCTGCGGGGAGCGCTGCCGCCCGGGGGCGTGCGGCGCTGCGAGGCTCATCGTACGTCGCTGAGGCTCGGGCGGGCGGATCAGCCGGCCGGGACGGCCGTGACCACCACGTTGCTGAGGTAGTGGCGGGTGTCGTAGTCGAAGTCGCCGCCGCAGGTGATCAGGACCAGCCGCGGCGGTCCGTCGGCGGCGAACACGGCCGAGAGGTCGACCGTGGTCTTCTCCGTGGTCTCCACCGTCGAGACGGTGTACGCGCGCTCCGCGCCGTCCGCGCCGGTGAGGGTCACGGTCTGGCCCGGGACCGCCTTCTTCAGCTCGACGAACGGCCCGAGGCCGTAGGCGAGGGAGTCGACGTGCGCGGCGATCACGACCGTGCCCTCCGGCTCGTCGAGGCCGGCGCCGAAGCGGTACCAGCCGGCGACCTGCGTGTCGGGCACGAGCTCCATCGTGCCGTCGTCCGCGACTCCGACCGGCTCGACGGCCATGTCGACGGGGAGCCCGTCGACGACGAGCCGCTCGGGAGCGAGCGCGTTTGGGGCGGGGGTCGCGCCGAGCCGGGCGTCCGCCACCGGGACGGACGGCACCGCTTCCGGCAGGGCCGCCGCGGGCGAGGAGGGGACCGTGGCCGGCACCGGCTGCTGGGGCGCCGAGGAGACGGCGGCGGGAGCGGGCTCCACCCGGGACTCCTGCGCCGCGCATCCGGCGAGACCGGCACCGGCCACGATCAGCCCGACCACGGCGAGGACGCGCAGAGGGAAGGGGCTCCGGCTCATGGCGTCCTCCTGGGTCGTGGTCGGGGGTGCCGGGACGGCCGCGCTCCAGCACGGCCGACCCGGCGGTCGGATCCTCGGGTCAGCGACGCGAGGCGGCGGTGCGGCGGCCGATCAGCACGGCGCCGGCAGCGGCGAGGGCGGCGAGCAGTGCTCCGCCCCACCAGCCCGCGGCGGCGTCGGGGCGGTTGTCCGCGGCGAGGCCGGCCTCACCGGCGGGGACGCCCGACGGCGAGGAGTGCAGTCCGTCGATGGTCTGCGTCGCGAGAGCGAGGTTGCCCTTCTCCAGGCTGCCCCAGGCGTAGACGATCGTGTTCACGCCCTCCTGGACCTGCACGTCGGCCGGGCCGATGACCGGCGCGGTGGTCCCGGTCGCGGCGACCACGGTCGAGATCGTGGCCGGGGCGAGGTTCAGCACGCCCTCGTTCGGGTTCGTCACGTTCGTCAGGACGGGCGACCCTCCGGCGAGGATGTCCACGGCCGGAGCGGCGGCGATGTGGCGGACCGTGAGCCGGCCCTCGCCCGCGGCGGTCTTCGAGATGTCGTTGGTGAAGAGGGTCGCGGTGGGGGTGTTGTCCGGCGTGAGGTGCGCCGCGACGGTGTAGCTCTTGCCCGCCTCGAGGCTGATGTCGATCGGGCCGATCACGGGGGCGCTGGCGTCCGCGGCGGTGGAGGCCGTGATGGCGACCTTGTAGGTGCCGGTGGGGAGGTCGAGCGGGCCGGCGAGCGAGCCGGGGGTGAAGTCGTCGAGCGTCAGCTTGCCGTCGACGTACACGTCGACCGGGGTGTCGGGGACGGCGTGCAGGACCGAGAGGTCGGCCGAGTCGGCGTCGGCGGCGGCGGCGGGCGTGGCGGCGATGCCGACGACGGCCAGGGTTCCGATGCAGGCACCGGCGAGCAGGCTGCGGGAGAAGCGGGAGGTGGTCACGGTGTTCCTCTTTCACGATGGGACCCGCGAGGGGTCGGGGGGTGGTCGAGAAGGGCCTTCACCACTACTTCCGCCCGAGGCGCCTCCTCGGATGCACCCGGTCTGAGATTCCTCGAAAGAATTCCTGCCGGACGCTTCGAGGGCCCCTCGTGGCGCTGGCCCGAGCGCCCGTGCCGGGCTAGCCTCCGACCAGGAGGTGCGGAGGATGGGCAGGCGCGGCGTGGTCCTCCTCCTCGCCGCCGCGGCGCTCACCACGGCGGCGGTCGCGGGCGTGCACGGCTCCCTCGCCCCCCGGGCGCCGGTCGCCGACCAGGCCGCCGCCGCCTCCGACGCCCCCGCCCAGTGCGACGACGCCCGGGAGCTGCTGGCCGCCTCGTCCGCCTTCGAGGGCGGAGCGGGCGTGCCGGCCGGCCACCTCGTGGCCTGCCTCGACGAGGACCACCGGCGCCTCACGATCCACAACCGCACCCCCGTCGTCTGGAGTCTCGGCGACTCCTCGGTGCGGGGCGTGACGAGCGGGACGGACGGAGTGACGGGGCTGCTGAGCCTGCACGCGTCGCAGTCCTCCTCCGGGCTGCTCCTCGCACCCGGATCGTCGGCCTCGGTCTCGGCCGGCGACGGGAGGATCCGACCGCGGCCCGACGAGCCCTCGACCCGGCTGCAGCTCGCGCTCACCGCGGTGGTCGCGGCTCAGGATCAGGCGATCGGCCCCTCCGCCGGTCCCGACAGCATCATCCGCGGCGCCGCGCTCACCTGCGCGGTCGTGGTCGCGGAGTCGGACACCGGCTGGCGGGTGACCTCGCCGCGGGCTCTCGCCGCGGCCGCCGAGGACCCGGTGTGCGCGCGCGACTGGGCCCGCGCCCAGCGCAGCGCGGCGGCCTGGCGGATCGCCCTGCCCGGGCTCGTCGACGCCGTGGAGGCTCCAGGCCGCCCCGAGGAGGACACGGCGCTCCAGCGGGCCGCGGCCGACTGGTTCTCGGCCTCGAGCGGCTACTCGTGGGGCGGAGTCGACCGCCCCGCTCCCCTGCCCTGACCGGCGCCGCGCGCCTCGTCCGCCCGGGAACGCGGAACGGGCCGCCCTCCGCGAGGAGGACGGCCCGTTCGGCAAGAAGTTCGCGGTGTCATCGAGACCGCGCCCTGCTCCGGGAGGAGCTAGCGGCGCAGACCGAGACGCTCGATCAGCGAGCGGTAGCGGTTGATGTCCACATCCGACAGGTAGCCGAGGAGTCGACGACGCTGACCCACGAGCAGCAGCAGACCACGACGCGAGTGGTGGTCGTGCTTGTGCTCCTTGAGGTGCTCGGTGAGGTCCTTGATCCGCTTGGTCAGGACGGCCACCTGCACCTCGGGGGATCCGGTGTCACCGGGGTGGGTCGCGTACTCTTCGATGATCGCCTTCTTGACATCTGCTTCGAGTGCCATATATGGGATCCCCTCTCTCTCGTTGCGCGGTGCCCGGCGCCTGATGCGTGGGCTCTCTTGATCCGCGGCCGTCGAACGGCAACCGGACGACCCTACCAGAGGGAGGGCGGTATCAGGAGCCGGTGGCCCGGTTCCAGAGCACGACGAGCCACGGCGAGACCAGCAGCTGCCAGTAGACGAGCACGAGGACGTTGAGGACCACGCCGATCCAGCCGGCGATCGGCGGGCGCTTCTCGCGACGCCGGGCGCGGAGGGTGGAGACGGCGAGCAGGATCCCGGCGAGCAGGACCGCGTGCACGAGCGCGGTGTAGAGCACGCCGACCAGCAGGTCGCTGACGGCCTGGTCGCCCGGGTAGGCGCCGAGCGAGATCAGGGCGTACCAGACGAAGAACGACAGCGGGACGGCGAGGACGGCCAGGAGGACCGAGACGATCCCGGCTCCGTAGCGGCGGAGGAACCCGCGGGCTCCCGAGGCCGTGGCACCGGTCCGAGCGGCTCCGGCGCGGACGCCGCCCGTGGAGCTGCGCCGACCGCCCGTGGCGGCCGCCGCGCGACGCGCGCCCGCCTCGGCGGCGGTGCGGATCGAGCGTCGCGAGGGGGCGGCTCCGGCTGCTCGCGGGGCAGGAGGACCCTGACGCCCGGGCGCGCCGTCGGATGACGTGCTCATGCCTCTCACCCTAGGGGATGACCCCTGAGCCCCCGGATCGGCGCGACGCGGCCCGCCGGGGCGGCGGAGTCAGCAGAATGGAGCGAGTGAGCCAGACCCCCCGCGCCCGCCGGCGCAGCCACGTCCTCGACGTCTCCCCCCTCCGCGAGTCCCCGGCCTTCGCCCGGCTCTGGGCCGGCAACGTGATCTCGGGCATCGGCGGCCAGATGACGATCGTCGCGGTCGGCCTGGACATCTACGAGCTCACCGGATCGACCCTCGCGGTCGCGCTGGTCGGCGTGGTGGCGCTGGTCCCGACCGTGATCGCCGGCCTCTACGGCGGGATGCTCGCCGACGCGTTCGACCGCCGCCTGGTGCTCCTGCTCGCCGCGGTCGTGGCCTGGGGCTCGACGGCGGGGATCGCGGCCCTCGCCTGGCTCGGCGCCGAGACCCCGCTCTCCCTCTACGTGCTCACCGCCGTGAACGCGGTGGCGACGACGGTGATCGTGACCACCCGGATGACGCTGGCTCCGCGGCTGCTCCGCACCGAGCTGGTCCCCGCCGCCGCCGCGCTGGGCGGCATCGCGAGCGGAGTCGAGGTGACCGTGGGGCCCGCCCTCGCCGGCGTGCTGGTCGCCTCCTCCGGCTTCGCGATCACGTACACGATCGACGTCGTGCTGTTCCTCGCCGCGTTCCTCGGCATCGCGGGGCTGCCGGCGCTCGTGCCCGAGGGCGAGCGGCAGCGGCCGGGGCTGGAGTCCCTCCGCTACGGCCTGGGCTTCCTGAAGGGCGCCCCGAACATCCGGATGTCCTTCCTGGTCGACATCGTGGCCATGACCTTCGGACAGCCGCGCGTGGTCTTCCCGGCGGCCGCCGCCGTGCTGCTCGGCGGAGGCGCGGTGACGGTGGGCGCCCTCACGGCCGCGTTCGCGACCGGGGCGCTGATCAGCGGCGTCTTCTCCGGCCGGCTCACCGGGGTCCGCCGACAGGGCCTCGCGATCGGCCGCTCGATCCAGGTGTACGGAGCGTTCGTGGTCGCGTTCGGCGCGGTCCTGCTCGGTGCCGCACTCGTGCAGCACGACGCGTCGGCGCCGAACGCGGTGCTCATCGCGCTGGCGGCGGTCGCCCTGGCCGGCGCGGGCGCCTCCGACAACGTCAGCTCGATCTTCCGGCAGACGATGCTGCAGACCGCGGTCCCGGACAACATGAGGGGTCGGCTCCAGGGCGTGTTCATCGTCGTGGTGACGGGCGGCCCGCGGGTCGGCGACCTCTACACGGGACTGCTCGCCTCGCTCGCGCTGCTCTGGCTGCCGCCGCTCGCGGGCGGGCTCGCGATCATCGCGATCCTCGCCGCGGTGCTGCGCCTGCGACCGGGGTTCCGTGGGTACGACGCCCTGCACCCGACGGCCTGAGCGGGGGGGGCGTCTCCCTCGAGCCGGATGGGACAGCGCGCCCGCCCGCTCGGCTCAGGCCGGCGGACGGGCGCGCCGAGGATCAGTCGCCGGAGGCCGCGTCGGCGCCGCCGCCGTCGGTCAGCCGGTCGTCCGAGACCAGTCCGCTGTCGTCGTCGCGGCCCTCGACCCGCACCGGGCGGTAGACGTGGAAGCCGTCGTCGTCGGGCTCCAGCTCCCAGACCACCTCGACCTCCTCGCCGTCGATGTCGGCCAGGCGGGTGAAGGAGCGCTGCGGGGAGCCGTCGATCATCTCGAGGCGGATGCTCTCCTGCTCCGCTCCACTGTCGAGGATGGCGGTGTACGTCGATTCGGTGTCCATGCCTCGACGCTAGACACGCGCGGTGAGGCGTCGCCACCCCTTGCGGCGGCGCGCGGTCCGCGTAGCGTCGGCACCATGACCGACACCGACATCACTCCCGCCGACTCCGACGACCGCGAGCAGATCACCGAGATGGTGAAGAGCGCCGGGATCGGGCTCCTCACCACCGTCAACGCCACCGGGCAGCTCGTCAGCCGTCCGCTCAAGGCCCAGGACATCGACTTCGACGGCGAGCTGTGGTTCTTCACGCAGGACCCGTCGCCCAAGGTCGACGACATCCGCGCGAACCCGAGCGTCAACGTCGCGTTCGAGTCGAAGAAGGGCTACCTGTCGGTGGCCGGCTCGGCGACCGTCGTGCACGACCCGGCGAAGGTGGACGAGCTGTGGTCCCCGGCCGTCGCCGGCTGGTTCCCCGACGGCAAGGACGACCCGACCGTCGCGCTGATCCGCGTCGAGGCCGAGACCGTCGAGCTGTGGGCGACCGACGAGCCGCGTCCGGTGGTGCTGTTCAAGGTCCTCAAGGCCGCCGTCACCGGCGGACAGCCCGACATCGGAGAGAACCGCACCGTCTCCTTCGAGTGATCCCTCCCCCCGGGGCGCCGCCGGGGCGCGGCGCCTCGCGGGGAAAGGCGTCAGGCGCCGCCGAAGCGCTCGGTGCGGACGCGCTCGGGCGCGTGGCCCTGCTCGACCAGGGCGGTGGCGACGGCCTCGACGAACGAGGTCGGGCCGCACACGTAGACGGTCGGCTCGAGCGGGGCCGGCAGAGCCGCCTCGGCGAGCAGCTCCGGAGTGACGCGGCCGGCCGGACGCGCCGCTCCCGCCGGCGCCACCCGGGTGAAGACATGGTCCACCGCGACTCCGCCCGTCGCGGCCGGCCGCTCGGCGAGCGCCGCCAGCTCCTCGCGGTAGTAGGCGAAGACGGGCGAGCGGACCGAGTAGAGCAGCTGCATCCGCGCCGCGCTCCCGGACCGGGCGTGCTTGCGCGCCATCGCCATCAGCGGCACCACGCCGCTCCCGCCCGCGATCAGCTGCACCGGCTCCGCCTGCTCCGGACGCCAGACGAACCAGCCGCCGATCGGACCGCGGATCTCGAGCCGGTCGCCCGCTTCGAGGCCGTCGACCAGGTACGGGGAGACCTCCCCGTCGTCCAGCCTCTCGACCGCGAGCTCGACCCGCTCCCCGTCGGCCGGGGCGCCGATCGAGTAGGAGCGGCTCGCCTGGTAGCCGTCGGGCGCGGTGAGGCGCACGTCGAGGTGCTGCCCCGCCAGGTGGCCCGGCCACCCGGGCACGCGGAGCACCAGAAGGCGCGACGTGGGGGTGAGCGGCGCGACCGACTCGGCCACCGCCTCCGTCCACATCACCAGTAGCGCTCCTCTTTCCAGGGGTCCCCGTGCATGTGGTAGCCGTTCTGCTCCCAGAAGCCGGGCTCGTCGCCGGGCATCAGGCGGAGCGTCCGGACCCACTTCGCGCTCTTCCAGAAGTAGAGGTGCGGCACCAGGAGCCGGGCGGGGCCGCCGTGCTCGGCCGCGAGCGGCTGCCCCTCGAACTCGGTGACGACCCAGGCCCTCCCGCCGCGGATCTCGGCGAGCGGGAGGTTCGTCGTGTAGCCGCCGAAGCTCTGCGCCATGACGAAGCCGGCGTCCGTCTCCAGGCCCTCCAGCAGCGTGTCGACCGAGACGCCGCGCCAGCTGGTGCCGAGCTTCGACCACCGGGTCACGCAGTGGATGTCGGTGTGCACGTCCTCCTGCGGGAGCGCGTCGAACTCCTCCCGGTTCCAGCGGCGGACGCCCGCGGGGCCGCCGTCGATGGAGAAGGCCCACTCGTGGATGTTCGGGGTGGGCCCGATCGAGAGGACGGGGAAGCCGTTCTCGAGGTGCTGGCCCGGCGGGAGGTCCGGGTCCGCCTCCCTGTTGCCGAAGAAGCCCCGCGTGATGATGCCCATGTCCGCCCTCGTCGTCCTCGGGGCCTGGCCCCGGATCGCTGGAAACCGCTCGTCGCGCTCACGCTACCGCTCGGCGCTACCGCATGCGGGCCCGCCGGGCGAGCCCGGGACCGTGTCGGACGTCGGTGCCAGGATCGGGGCATGAGACGAACCGTCGTGCCGCCGTACCTCCTCGTCCGCATCGCCCGCCTCGACGATCCGGCCTTCGCCCGGGCCGCGCGGGCCGCGAGCCGCTCGCTCGAGCAGGACGTGCCGTTCCGGCGCGTCCGGCCCGGAGAGCCCGCGCCCGACCGCGGGGCGCCGACCGCCGCCGCGTCGTCCTCGCCGCGCACCCGCGTGCAGTCCCTCCAGCGCACCATCGCGGACGCGCGGACCGAGGAGACCCTGCCCGGCACGGTCGTCCGCCGCGAGGGCGAGGCGGCCACGGGGGACGCGGCCGTCGACGAGGCGTACGACGGCCTCGGCGCGATGTCGGCCTTCCTGCAGGGCGCGTACGGCCGCGACTCGATCGACGACGCCTGGCTCCCGCTCGACGCGACCGTGCACTTCGGCGACGACTACGACAACGCCTTCTGGGACGGCTCGCGGATGGTCTTCGGCGACGGGGACGGCCAGGTGTTCCGCCGCTTCACCGTCTCGCAGAGCGTGATCGGCCACGAGCTCGCCCACGGCATCACCGAGTACACGGCGAACCTCGTCTACCGCGGCCAGTCCGGGGCGCTCAACGAGTCGGTCTCGGACGTGTTCGGAGCCCTGCTGGAGCAGTACGGCGCCGGCCAGAGCGCCGATGAGGCGAGCTGGCTGATCGGCGAGGGGCTCTTCACCGACGAGGTGCAGGGCACGGCCCTGCGGTCGATGATCGCCCCCGGCACCGCGTACGACGACGACGTCCTCGGCTCCGACCCGCAGCCGGGCTCGATGGCCGACTACGTCGAGACCGACGACGACAACGGCGGAGTGCACATCAACTCGGGGATCCCCAACCGCGCGTTCGCCGTGGCGGCGACGACCCTCGGCGGGAAGGCGTGGGAGCGCGCAGGGCAGGTCTGGTACGACGTGCTGACCGGGGGCGTCCTCACCGCGACGGCCGACTTCGAGGCGTTCGCCGCGCTCACCGTGCAGGCCGCCGCCGAGCGCTACGGATCCGGCTCCGAGGTCGAGGCCGCCGTGCGCACCGGCTGGACGACGGTCGGCGTGACGCTGTCCGTCTGAGCCGGTCCGCTCGAGGGCGGAGGCGGGTAGCATCGCGCGCATGGACGTCATCGTGTCGCGCAGCGGCGGATTCGCCGGCCTCCGCCGCGTGTGGCGGGTCGACGTCGAGCAGCAGCCCGACGAGGGCGCCTGGCGCGACCTGCTCGGCTCGCTCCCCTGGGACGCCGCCGACGGCGAGTCCCCCGGCCGGGCCGACCGCTTCGTCTACGAGATCCGCGTGCAGACGCACCACGTCCGCCTCGGTGAGACCGAGCTCGACGGAGCCTGGCGCGAACTGGTCGACCGCGTGAAGAAGGCGCAGCCCCGCTAGGAGCTGCGCCTTCGTCGTGTGCTCGGAGCTACTTGGTGCCGAGCAGGTCGATCACGAAGATCAGGGTCTTGCCGGAGAGCGGGTGCCCTCCACCGGCCGGGCCGTACGCCAGCGCGGGCGGGCAGATCAGCTTGCGGCGGCCGCCGACCTTCATCCCCGGGATGCCCTGCTGCCAGGCGCGGATGAGGTTGTTGAGGGGGAAGTTGATCGACTGGTCGCGGCTCCAGGAGGAGTCGAACTCCTCGCCGGTGTCGTACTCGACGCCGAGGTAGTGGACCTCGACGGTCGAGCCGGGCTGCGCCTCGGCGCCGTCGCCGACGACGATGTCCTCGACGACGAGGGTGTCGGGGGCCGGGCCCTCAGGGGCGTCGACCTCGGGCTTGGTCAGGTTCTCGCTGCTCATGCCTCGATCCTACGGCGCTCGGGAGCGGAGTCCGGGAGCGGGCTGCGAGCACTCACTCCACGAGCGTGAGGCGCTGCGTCGGCCGGGTCATCGCGACGTAGAGCGATGCGGCGCCGCGCTCGCCGGTCTGCGCGATGAGGCGAGGGCGGGCGATGATCACGGAGTCGAACTCGAGCCCCTTGGCGTCGTTCGTCGACAGCACGGCGATCGCGCGGTCGAGCCCGGTCGCTCCGCGGCCCACCTCCCGGCCGAACCGCTCCTCGAGGCGCTCGGCGATCGCGGCGAGGTCGTCGTCGGGCGCGATGACCGCGAGCGTCCCCTCCGCCTCGATCGCCCGGTCCTCGACGACGGCCGCCAGCACGCGCTCCGAGAGGCTCGCGTCGCCGCGGTCGTGGATCGTCCGCACCGGCCACTCGGTGGAGCGCACGGCCTCCCCCGGCGTGATCTCCAGCCCGTTCTCGCGCGCCGTCCGCTCGGCGAAGGCGACGATCTGCGCGGGCGTGCGGTAGTTGACCGTCAGCTCCTCCAGGCGCCACGGCGCGGCCTCCACTCCCCGGCCCTGGCGGCCGAAGGTGTCGCGGAGCGCGGCGTCCCAGCTCGAGGCGGCGGAGGCGCCGGACGCCTGCGCGACGTCGCCCACGATCGTGAACGAGCGCATCGGGCAGCGGCGCAGCAGCACCCGCCACTGCATCGGCGAGAGCTCCTGCGCCTCGTCGACCACGACGTGCCCGTAGGTCCAGGTGCGGTCGGCCGCGGCCCGCTCGGCGGTGGTGCCGAGCACCGAGCGCTCGGCGAAGCCGGCCGCGAGGTCCTTGGCGTTGACGAGGCCGTCGACGCCCATGTTGCGGATCGCGGCCTCCGCGTTCTCGACGTCGCGCTTGCGCTGCTCCTTCTCGGCCTTCTTCGAGGCGTCGGCGTGGTCGTCGTAGGCGCCGAGCAGCTCCGCGGCCTCGTCGAGCAGCGGCACGTCGGAGACCGTGAACGGAGCGTCGCGGTCGCGGCGGAGGAGGGAGCGCTGCGCGGCGGTCCAGCGCGGCGTGAGCGTCGCGAACCAGTTCGGACGGGCGTAGAGGTCCTGCAGCAGCTTCTCGGGGGTCAGCGGGATCCACGCGGTGTTGAGAGCGACGCGGACGTCGTGGGCGGTCCGCACGTCCTCGCGCAGCACCGCCTCGTCGGCCTCGTCGACCGTGCTGCCGTGGCTCCGCAGCTGATCGGCGAGCTGGCGGGTGAGCTGCGAGAGCAGCGTCTTGACGAAGGAGACGCGCGCCTCGTTGTGCGGCTTGCGGGTGTCGCGCGCCCGGGTGATCGCGCGCTCCACGTCCTGCGGCTCCAGACGGAGCTTCTCGCCGTTGACGTCGAGCACCTGGGTCTCGGCCGGGACGGTCTGGCGGGAGCGGACCGCGCGCTTGAGCAGCTCCGCCATCCGCGCCGAGCCCTTCACGCGGGCGACCGCGGGCACGTCCTCCTCGACGAGGTCGAGGCCCGGGTAGAGCTGGCCGAGCGTCGAGAGGACGACGCCCGTCTCGCCGAGCGAGGGCAGCACTGCCTCGATGTAGCGGAGGAAGGACCGCGAGGGGCCGACCACGAGCACGCCGGAGGAGGCGATACGGTCGCGGTAGGAGTACAGGAGGTAGGCGGCCCGGTGCAGGGCGACCGCGGTCTTGCCGGTGCCCGGCCCGCCCTGCACGACGAGCACGCCGCGCAGCTCGGACCGGATGATGCGGTCCTGCTCGCTCTGGATGGTCGCGACGATGTCGTGCATCCGGCCGGTGCGCTGCGCGCCGAGGGCCGCCATGAGCGCGCCCTCGCCCTGCAGCACGGTGCCCTCGCGCAGCAGCTCCTCGTCGAAGACCTCGTCCTCGAAGCGGAGGACCTCGCGGCCCCGAGTGGTGAGGTGGCGCCGGGCGCGCGTCCCCATCGGCCGGGCAGCGGTGGCCTGGTAGAACGCGGCCGACTGCGGGGCGCGCCAGTCGAGCAGCAGCGTGTCCTGCTCCTCGTCGCGCAGGCCGATCCGGCCGATGTAGCGGTGCTCGGCGTCGGCGTCCGCGAGCGTCAGCCGGCCGAAGGCGAGCCGGTCGTCGGCGCCGGTGAGCGAGCGGATGCGGTCCTCGTAGAGCCGCGCGTACGCGTCGCGCTCGGAGCGGCTCTGGTGGTTGCCGCCGACGCTCTCGATGCGGACGGTGTCCAGAGCCTCGCGGGCCTGGGCGATCAGCTCGTCGAGGCGGGCGTAGAGCGCCGCCACGTAGTCGCGCTCCCGAGAGAGCTCGGTGGCCTGCACAGTGCTGCCGTCCGTCATCGTCCGCCTTCCGAGGGTCCGCCGCCGCGGGCCGGGAGGCGCGGGATGCGCTCCGGGGGCCGCGGGAAAACAGGCGGTCCAGTCTACCGAGCGATCCGAAGCGGCCCGTGCCCACAGCGGGATCCGGATGCCTCTTGCGCTCGGCGCCGCGGAGGAGCATCCTCTCTCTCACGAAGAGCTCGACGCCCCGTCCGAGCAGCCGGCCCCGCCGCTGCCGCAGGGCGTCGAGCTCTTTCTCGCGGGTGTCCGTCCTCCGTCCGGTCATCGACCGGGAAGAGAACCGGACGGCCCCGCGTTGCACGCCCCATGGCCACTCCGAGCAGCAGCGTCACCGCCCCCTCCCGCGCCTCGATCGACCTCACGGAGTCGGCACGCGCCGGCTGGGAGTCGTGGCTCGCCCGACGCGTCGAGCGCGTCACCGGACCCCGGGGCGATCTCGCCCTCGTCGAGACGCGCTGGCTCGAGCCCGGCGAGAGCGTCGACGACGAGCAGGCGCTGGCCGGCTACGGCCCCTCGGCGACCCTGACGCGGATGCGCCGCGAGAACCTCGACACCGGCGAGCCCGAGTACGGCTACCGCGTCTGGGACGCGGCCTCCGACGGCATCCGCTCCTTCGACGCCATCGAGACCTTCCCGTTCGACGCCGCCTGGGTGCTCGAGGCGTGGTTCGAGCCGGTCGCCGAGGATCGCACGGTCCCGTTCGAGCACCTGCGCGACAACGGCGCCACCCGCGAGCTCGTCGTGCCCGGCGACATCACCTTCTCGCTCGTGGACGACGGGCGCGCCCGCGAGTACACGGTCGCGGCGTTCGACGACGGCGGCACGCTCCTCGTCCCGTTCGGCGATCCGACCAACCGCAGCGACGACCCGGAGCTCGCGAGCTACCCCGTCGGCCGCTTCCTCGTCGTGCAGCGGATCGGCGGCGCGGCCGACGCGGGTGCCCCCGGTCCGGTGCTCCTGGACTTCAACCGGGCGTACATCCCGCCGTGCGGCTTCTCGCCCCACTACAACTGCCCGCTGCCGCCCGCGCAGAACCGGCTCGGCGTGCCCGTGACGGCCGGCGAGCGCCGCGTGCGCAGCGCCTCCGCCTAGCGCGCCGGGGCTGAGCGGGGGTGGCCCCGGCTCAGCGGGTGAGCACCGCCCGGCGGGCGACGAGCTCGTCGAGCAGGACCTGCTCGTCGACCGATCCGGTGCGTCCGCCGCGGCCGAGCACGAGGTGCTGCCGGTGGTGCGCGAGCCTCGTCGCCGAGCGGAGGAAGTCCCGCATCGCCCGCGGCCGATCCCCTCCCGCGCTGCGGGCCCAGCGGGCGGCGGTGCGGCGCCCCTCCGCGGTACCGATCATCCGCACCTCGGCCGGCGAGAGCCAGCCGGCGACGGCGTAGTCGTCGAGCCGCTGGAGCGTCACGCGCCGCTCCTGCCGGCGCAGCAGCACCACCACGACCACGGCGACCGCGAACAGCGGCACCTGGACCACGCCGTAGAAGCCGAACCAGTCGGACACCAGGAACGACGAGCCGTTCCAGAGCGCGTGCAGGAACGCGGCGAGCGCCAGCCCGAGCAGGGCGATGGGCAGCCGCGCGACGGCGGGCCGGTTCGAGGCGAAGCCGAGGGCCGCGCCCGTGCAGGCGGTGAAGAGCACGTGCGCGAAGGGCGAGAGCACCCCGCGGAGGAAGAAGGTCACGGCGAGCGAGCCGAGACCGCCCTCCACCAGCGCGCTGCCGAAGTAGAGGATGTTCTCGACGAAGGCGAACCCGGAGGCGACGACGGCCGCGTAGACGATGCCGTCGACGGGTCCGTCGAAGGTCCGGCGCCAGATCAGCAGGACGAGGAGGACGCCGATCCCCTTGGCCGTCTCCTCGACCAGCGGCGCCTGGATCACGGCGCCGACGAAGTCGGATCCGCTCGGCTGCTGCCCGGACGCGTAGACGGCGATCTGCACGCCGAGATCGACCAGGAGCGCGATCGCGACGGATCCGGCCGCACCCCAGAGGAACGCGAACCACAGGCCCAGCGCGGGCTCCGGCTCCCACCGGTCGACCCAGCGGACGCCCAGCAGAACCACGGTCAGCGGGACGAGGGCGATGACCGCGCAGATCCCCGCGGCGCTGACGCCGAGTCCGAGGACCACGTAGGCGAGCACGAGCAGCAGCAGGATCCCGAGGAGCGCCACGCCGATCGAGCCTCGCACGCGGCGGCGTCGAGCAGGAGCGGGAATCGGACACGGGCGTCGGCACCCCGGCCCTCCTCCACGCGCCCGGCGCGTGTCAACCGCCG